>NZ_JBIPDD010000003.1:0-43610 GCF_046896035.1 Candidatus Phytoplasma palmae
GTTATCAAAAACCCTAAGATGTTTTTTGTTAAAAACATTGATAATTTTGAAAATCGTAACTTTTATTTTTCCAAATAACTTTGATAAACAGTTCAGTTTCAATTCATTTCTGCTTAGTATTATAATTACCCCGTTTATTGCATTTAGCCTTTTTTAATAAGGTTATCCGTGTGAGTCATTCTTCTGGCGTGATCTTCTTGGATATGAATTTCTCCTCAACCCGCTTTTATTCTTTGCTGTAACTTTTGATTCTTTCGTTTCAAAAGCCAAGAATATGAAGGAACATATTATCATGATGTTCGTGATACGTGAAATCACTCAAAATTAGGCATCATTTTACGCCCTGTTACAATTGATGGATGTCTATAATCCAAATAATTACTTTCTTTTCTGAAAATATTAATTTCAAATATATTGTTTTCAAATAAAATTTTTAAAGAACCATATTTTTCATTTATAAAAATACAATTAAATAATTTTTTAATTTTTTCTATATTTGCATTAGTTATTATATCGATATCAGAAAATTTTAAATTTAAAATAAAATCTCTAACAAAACCTCCTACAATAAAAGCTTCAAATCGATTTTTTTTTAATATTTTTAAAATTTTTTGTGCTTGTTTAAATTTTTGAATTTTTTTTTCTTTAAATATTATTTGTTATTTCCTCCTTTAGATTTGGTTCGGTTATAATAATACCTACTCCTATTACATTATTACCTACATGTGCTCCAATAGCTGGTGTAGAAGGAATTTCTAAAATGTTTTTTAAATTAAAATTTTGACATAAAATTGATTTTAATTTTTCTCTTAAGTTATTGTTGCCTGTAAATAGAATAAACATAATAAATTTTTTATTTTTAGTATAATTTTTTATTTTTTCTATTATTGACAAAAAAGCTGCTTCGATGGTGAATTTTTTCTCAATTATTATTATTTGCCCTTTTTCATTAACTTGTAAAATGGGTTTTATTTTGAAAAATCTTCCTAAAAATCCTTTTGTTTTGGTTAAGCGTCCGTTATTTATTAATTGAGTTAAGGAATTCACAACAAAAAAAATAGTATTGTTTTTTTTTAAAAAATTTAAATGTTTAATAACTTGTTCTGTTGAATAACCTTCTGAAAATAAACGTTTTGCTTCAAGAGCGAAATATCCTTCAGAAAAACAAACTGTATTAGTATTATATGGTATTATTTCTATTTTATTTTTAAGAAATTTTTGACTTTGCAAAACAACATTATAACTTCCACTGAGTTTTTTAGATAATGTTGTAACAAATATTGTTTTGTATCCTTTTTGAGCTATTGTTTCAAAATAATTAATTACTTCTCCTAAAGATACTTGAGAAGTTTTAATTACTAGTTTAGGATTTTCATTTAACATATTATAAAAGTTATATGCTGTTAAATTTTTTCCATCTGTATATTCTTTATCGTTTATATAAATTTTAATTCTAATTAAACCAATATCATGATTTTCTTTATAATAATCTAAGCAACTAGTTGATGTGGAAACTACTTTTACATTCATATTCATTAATATCCTCTTTTTTTAATTTTTTTTAATTATAAAAATTTTATTTTTATAAATATTTATACCAAAATATTCACTTTAAAATATTTTGAATAAAAATAATTTTTTCATAATATGAATATTTAATAGTTTTTAATGTTTTTGGGTATTAATTATTTTTTATATTAATACTAAATTAATATGAATAATGTAATACAATTGATTTAATTTTTTTTAATACAATCATTTATTAATAATAACATTTTAATGAAAATTTTTTATTAAAAATTTTTTAATAATTTTTAATTTTTTATTTTTTATGACAATTCATTATTACTACGTGTTTATTTTCATAATTAAAATTAAGTTTAAAAAAATAAATAAATAAATTAGAATAAAATAATAAAAAAAAAATATTTTTTTATTTTTGGAATAATATTGTTTAAAATTTTTTTTAATAAAATTGTTAATTTTTTTTTTCATTTTTCCTCATTTTTTTTATTTTTAATATTTTTTTTCAAAAAATAAAATAATAAAAAATATTTAATTTTATAAAAAAATTATTAAAAAATAATTATAATTATTTTTTATTTTAAATCTTAAAAAATATTTTTCGATATCATGTCAAAATAATAAATGTAAAAAAATATTTTAAATAATAATATTAATATTATAATATTAAGATTATAATATTTTTCTTGTAATATTAAATAAATTAAATAACTTAAATAATTAAAAAAAATGAATTTTTTTGTTTTTTATATTAAAATTAAAAAAATAATAATAATTTTATTATTAATTAATTTAAATATTTTTATATTTTTAATTTTTTTTATAGAATATTAGTATTGTAAGTGTTTTTTTGATTTCAATAAATAAATAATTTTTTAATTAAAATAAAAAAAAAGAAAAGTTAAATTCATATATGTTAATGAAAAAAATAATAAAAAATAAGTTGATTTATTTTTTTAAAATTTTTATTATAATGATAAATATTTTGTTTTTTTATTTATTTTTAATAACTTTGTGCAATTTGTTTTGGTCGCATGAAATAGCTCTTAAATTTTTATTTTTTAATTTTTATAGAGTTGATAGCGGAAGTATGGAACCTTTAATCAAAGTAAATGATATTGTTTTAGTGAGGAAAATTTCTAATAAAGAATGTGATAACTTGAAAGCTTCTCGTGAAGATGGAGATATTATTATTTTTAAAGTGAGAGACAGTGGTTTTTCTTCTTTGGGTAAAAATAATGAAATTAATGTTATTCATAGGGTTATTGATAAAAATTTAAAGGAAAAATTTGTTCAAACTAAAGGTGATGCTAATGCAGGTATTCATGATTGGGAGAAAAAAATTTTTTATGATCAAATTATAGCTAAACATGTTTTCACTTTTTCTTTTTATAATATTTTGTCTTTGTTAATTTTTGTTTTGGTTTTGTTAATTTTTGTTTTTGTTTAATTTTTTGAGTAAAAAAAATTTTTTTACGATAATTAGAAAAAAATATTTAAAATTTAAAAGTTAAAGAAAATATACATATGAATTGGAAAGATATAATTGCTAAAGAACAAAAGAAACCTTATTTTAAAGAAATATTAAATTTTTTAAAAATACAAATTGATAATAAAAAAATTATTTTTCCTTCATTTGATAAAATTTTTAATTCTTTTAAATTAACTCCTTTTGATAAGGTTAAGGTGGTAATTTTAGGACAAGATCCATATATATATTTTAATCAAGCTCATGGATTATCTTTTAGTGTTTATAAAGCGAAAATTACTCCTAGTTTGAAAAATATTTTTAAAGAATTGAAAAATGATTTACATTTAGTTCCGAAAACAAATAATTTAACTCTTTGGGCTTTAGAAGGAGTTTTATTGTTAAATACTATTTTGACCGTAGAAAAAGGAA
This sequence comes from Candidatus Phytoplasma palmae, assembly GCF_046896035.1. Classification (NCBI taxonomy): domain Bacteria; kingdom Bacillati; phylum Mycoplasmatota; class Mollicutes; order Acholeplasmatales; family Acholeplasmataceae; genus Candidatus Phytoplasma; species Candidatus Phytoplasma palmae. Next base: position 3,425 of record NZ_JBIPDD010000003.1, read on the forward strand.
AATCCTTAAGTCATAAAAATATTGGATGGGAAATTTTTACTCAGAATATTTTGAATTTTTTATTTAAAAAAGAAAATATAGTTTATATTTTATGGGGTAATTTTGCTCATAATTATGCTAAATTTATCGATATTAAAAAAAATTGTATTATTAAAAGCGCTCATCCTTCTCCTTTATCTGCTCATAGAGGTTTTTTTAATTCTAAACCCTTTTCAAAAACTAATCAATATTTAATTAGAAATAATATAACTCCCATAAATTGGGATTTAAATAGGAAAATTTAAAATTATTATTGAAATTTAAATTTTATAAAAGGATCAACAAATTGTTAAATTTTTATATTTTTAAACAATTAACATTATTTCAAATTGATAATATTCGTGTTTTTTACAAATCGTTTATAGTTGATGTTGATAATAAGAATAATAATGTTTTTTTTATAGTTAATAAAAAAAATATACAAATTACCGTCTACAAAAACGGTACTTTATTGGTTCAAGGGAAAATTGAACAAAAAGAAATTGAAAATTTAAAAAAAATTTTAGGTTTTTCTTCTAATAAGGAATATTCAATATACAATAATTATGATAATTATAATGATATAATTGGTTCTGATGAGGTTGGAACTGGTAGTTTCTTTGGACCTGTAGTTGTCTGTTCTGCTTTTGTTTCTAAGGAAAATTTTATTTTTTTTAAAAATAAAGGTATAAAAGATTCAAAAAAATTATCTAGTAAAGAAATTTTCGATTTAATGTTTTTAATTAAACAAAAAATACCTTATTGTGTTTACAATATTTCTCCTAATAAGTACAATATTTTAAAAAAAAAAATAAATTTAAACGAAATAAAAGCTTTATTTCATAATTATGCTATTATAAAAATTTTACACAAGATAGGTAAAAATGTTAAAGTTATTATTGATCAATTTGCTTCTCCTCAAAAATATTACGATTATTTAAAAAAAGAAAAAACAGTATATAGAGAAGTTTTATTTGAAACAAAAGCTGAACAAAAATATTTATGCGTGGCTATTGCTTCTATTATTGGGAGATATTATTTTTTAAAAGAAATCGATAAACTTAGTCAAAAAGTAGATATGAAATTAAAAATTGGATGTTCAAAAGAAGTAGATCAACAGATATTAGAAATTTACAATTCTTATGGGTTAGAAATTTTTAATGAAATAGCTAAGTGTCATTTTAAAAATTTAAAAATTTATTTTAATATTAGATAAATATTTTTTTGTTTTATTTATTTAATATTATTTAATATTTTTTGTTTTTTTAAAAAACAAAATATTGATAATTAAATTCAAAAATTTAAAGAAATGTGAGTTATTTTTTATGCTTAATATTTTTCAAAAAATTATAGATAGACAAATACCTAGTTATATTATTTACGAAGATGAATTGGTTATTGTTTTTTTAGACAAAATGCAATCTACTAAAGGGCATACTTTGGTAGTTACTAAAAAACCATATATCAATATTGAAGAAGTGCCTGAAGATGTTTTTGCTTATGTTTTTAAAATAGTTCATAAAATTAGTAAAATTTTATTAAAAACTTTTCAAGCTAAAGGGATTAATTTATTAAATAATAACGGGGTCATGTCTGGACAAACAGTTTTTCATTTTCATGTTCATTTGATTCCTAGATTTGATAAAAATGAATTTAATTTTAGTTTTATTGATAATAGTGATAAATTAACTCCAAAAGATTATTATCAAATTCAAAAAAAAATTATTGCCAACTTATAAAATAAATTCAAATATTTTATATTTTTTTGAAAATTAACAATAAGAAAGAAAAGAATTATTTTATATGAAAAATATTCATTGTACTAATAAAAAAAATTCAAAACAAACTATAGGGGAAGAAATTGCTAATTCTATTTCTCATTTTTTAATGATTCCTTTAAGTGTTTTTATTTTTTTTATTTATTATGATATTATTAAGCATAAAAATGAACCTATTTGGCCTTTATTTTGTTTTTTTATTAATATGTTTAATCTTTATCTTTTTAGTTTTTTATATCATTCTTGTGTTTTTAATAAAGCTAAAATTTATTTTCAAAGAATTGATCATATTTGTATATATTTATTAATATGGGGAAATTTTATGCCTTTTTTATTTTTTATAAAATCTTTACAAAGTTCATTCTTTTTGTTTCCTTTTTTAACTTTTTCGCAAATTTTCTTTTTTTTTCAAACAATTTTAGTTTTTTTAGGTATTTTTTTGAAGATTTTTTTTATGAATAAATGGAATAGAATGCATTTGTTTTTTTATTTATTGTTAGGTTGGAGTGGATTAATAATTTTATCTTATTTATGGCAATTAGATTTAAGGATATTAATTTTATTATTTTTTGGAGGTATTTTATATAGTATAGGTATTATTTTTTATAATCAATCATATAAAAAATATTATCATTTTATTTGGCATATTTTTGTAATTTTAGGCAATTTATTTCATGTCGGTTCTGTTTATTATTTGATAACAGCATTATAGTTTTATTATTTTTGTAAAAAAATAAATTTTCTTTTTATTATATTAATTTTATGAAAAATAAAATTATTCCAAATTATTACGTTTTTCCCGTATAATAAAAACTATTTGACAAAATTTAAAAAATAAGTTACTATTATTTGTGATGATTATAATAGTATATTTTTCATAATTAATTTTTATTTTTTCAATAAAAAATAAAATAATAATAGTGAAAATTATTAAAAAAATAATAAATGTAGTTATTATAAATTCGAATATTATTGTGTATATTTTATATTTTTTTAATTTATGCTTTATATTGTTTTTGATATTTTTATATATATTTTTAATTTTAATTTTTTCGTAATTTTCAAATTTAAAAAAAATTATTATTATATATAGCTTTATAAAAATCAAATATAAATACGTACGTAAATAAAATAAAAATAATAATGTTATAAATATAATATATAAAAAAAATTAAAATGTTTTGAATTTGTTATTTATATTATATTTTTGTTTTTTATTTTTTTTGATAATTTCAAGAATTGATATTTTTTTGATTTTCAAATTAAATTATATTTATTTAATGTTTTTTAATTTTTTCACATTTATGAATATTATTGTTTTTTGTTTGTGTATAAATTAAGGGTTTAATTTTATAAAAAAATTAAATTATTTTTTATTATTGTAATTATATGTTTTTTATTTTTCAAAATTTATTTTTTTCATTTTATTTTAATATTTATTTTTTATTATTTCGTTAATATTTATTATTTTGGATGATTTATATCTTAATTTTAAATTTTTTTAAATTTTAAAATAATGTAAAAAATATGTTTTGAAAGGTATATTTTTAAATGAAAGTTATTGATTTAAGTGTTTACGATCCTTTAAAGAAAAAAAAATTTCAAATTTTAGATTTAGATGGCAATATTATTGATGGTCAAAAAGAGCCTAATATATCTGATGATAAATTGTTAAAAATGTATAAAACTATGGTTTTAGCTAGAGTTGCAGATGTAAAAGCTTTACAATATCAAAGACAAGGAAAAATGTCAGCTTATATTTTAAATAAAGGACATGAAGCTGCTCAGATAGGTTCAGCATCTGCTATGGATAAAAATGATTGGTTTTCTCCTTATTTTCGTGATATTGGTTTCTTTTTGTATCGAGATCCTAATTTTTTAGAAGACGCTTATTTATATTGGTATGGTAATGAAAAAGGTTCTAAAAGAGCTATTGAATTAAAATGTTTACCAGTTAATATAATTATTGGCTCTGGTATAACGATAGCTGCCGGTTTAGCTTGGGCTAGTAAATTGCAAAATAAAAAAGAAATAACTGTAGCTACTATTGGAGATGGAGGCACAGCTCATGATGAATTTTATTCAGGTTTAAATTTTGCTTCTGTTTTTAAATCTCCTTTATTAGTTATAATTATGAATAATCAGTATGCTATTTCAACTCCTAGAAGAATTGCTTCTAATACTTACACTTTAGCAGAAAAATGTTATGCTTTTGGTATTCCTGGAATACAAGTAGATGGAAATGATGTTTTAGCTGTTTATACTGCTGTTAAACAATTTTCTGAAGATATTAGGAAAGGAAAAGGTCCTGGACTTATAGAGTTAGTTACTTATCGTATGGGCGCTCATACAACTAATGATAATCCTAGTTTGTATCGTTCAAAAGAAGAAGAACATGAATGGGAAAAGAAAGATCCTATTATACGTTTTCAAAAATATTTATTAAATAAAAATATATTGACAAAAGAATTAATCGACAACATACAAAAAGAAACAGAACAATTTGTTTCTCAAGTGCATAGTAAAATTATTTCTTATGGTAACGAAGTTAAACCTATTGAGATATTTCAACATATGTATCATAAAATGACTCCTCAATTAGAAGAACAATTAAAAGAACATGAAAGTTTTTTAGATTCGTTGCAGAAAGAAGGAAAATAAAATGGCTTTAAGAAATTTATTGCAATCTATTAATCATGCTTTAGATTTAAATTTTTCAAAAAATCCTAAATTAGTTTTTTTTGGACAAGATGTAGGTAAATTAGGAGGAGTTTTTAGAGTAACTCAAGGATTACAACAAAAATTTGGTGAAAATAGAATTGTTGATGTTCCTATTAGTGAGTCTGGTATTGTAGGTAGTGCTGTTGGTATGTCTATTAATGGATTAATACCTATTGCTGAGATTCAATTTGACGGTTTTGTTTCTACAGGATTACAAGATTTAGTTTCTCATGCGGTTAGAATGAGAAATCGTACAAGAGGCAGTATACATTGTCCACTTGTAATAAAAATTCCTGTTGGTGCAGGTCTTCAATCTTCTTTAGAACATCATTCTGAAAGTATCAATACTTTAATGGGTAATATTCCTGGATTAAAGGTTGTTATACCATCTAATCCTTATGATGCGAAGGGATTATTGAGTGCTGCAATTAATTCTCCCGATCCGGTAGTTTTTTTGGAACCTAAGTTTTTATATCGTTATGAAAAGCAAGAAGTTCCTGATGAATATTATGAAGTTCCTATTGGCAAAGCTAAAGTAGTTAAAGAAGGAAATGATATTACTTTGGTATGTTGGAGTTCGGCTGTCCCTATTTCTAAGTTAGCTATAGAAATTTTAGAAAAAGAAGGCATTTCTGTAGAATTAATAGATTTAAGAACTATTAATCCTATGGATAGAGAAACTATTTTTAATTCCGTTAAGAAAACTGGAAGATTAGTAGTTGTACAGGAAGATCCAAAAACTTTTGGTCCAAGTTCAGAAATTATTACTTTGGTTAACGAATATGTTTTTGAATATTTAAAAACAGCTCCAAGAAGAATTACTGGATATGATATTGTAATGCCTTTAGTAAGAGGGCAACACCATCAATGTTTAAATATGAATAAAGTTGTTTATGGTATTCGTAAAATTTTTAATAACAATAAATAATTAATTAAACAAAAATAATAGTGTTTGTTATTTTAAAAAATTATTACATTTACTTTTTTATTCAGAAATAAAAAATTTAAAAATTCAAAAAAATTATAAAGAAAAGAGATAATTTTAGAAATATAATATTATGAAAATAGAAGAATTAAGATTTACAGAAGAAGAAGGAACAATTATAAATTGTAATTTTAAAGTTGGAGATAAAGTTCAAGAAGGCGAAATAATTTTTGTTATTGAAACTGATAAAATAAATGCTGAAATAACTTCTCCTAAAACAGGCGTTGTGAAACAATTATTTTTCAAAGAACAAGATATTGTTAAAAGCGGAGATTTATTAGCTTTAATTGAATAATTGTAAAAAAAATAAAAAAAATTATAATAAGTATTTATAAAAAATAAATTGATTTATTTATAAACATAAAGTTATTAAGGAAATATATAAATGACAAATAATAATATAAATAGTTCCATTTCTCAAAAAGAAGATTCTAAACAAGAAAATAATGTTGATATAGAAGTTGTAAAAATTTCAAGATTAAGAAAAGCTATTGCAAAACAAATGGTTATTTCTAAAACTATTATTCCTGAAGTTACTTTAATTGATGAAATTAATATTAATAAATTAGTTTCTTTAAGAAAAAAAATGAAAATAGAAGCAGAAAAAAAAGGAATTAAATTGACTTATATATCGTTTATTGCTAAAGCTGTTATTTTAGCTTTACAAGAATTTCCTTTATTAAATTCTAGTTTTTCAGATGAAAAAGAAGAAATTATAATTAAAAAAAATATTAATTTAGGTATAGCTGTAGATACAAAACAAGGTTTAATAGTTCCTAATATTAAAGATGTTGCTAATTTAAGTGTTTTTTCATTAGCTAAACAAATTCAATTAATAGTTCAAAAAACTATAGATAGGAAGATTGAATTAAATGATATTACTAAAGGAACTTTTACTTTAAGTAATTATGGCTCTATTGGGGCTTTATATGCAACACCTATTATTAATCATCCTGAAGTTGCAATTTTAGGTATCGGAAAAATGTTACAAAAGCCGGTAGTAGAAAATGAAAATATTAGTATTGGTAATGTATTACCATTTAGTTTAACTTTTGATCATCGTGTAATTGATGGCAGTTATGGTGTTAAGTTTTTGAATAAAATTAATTCTTTGCTTTGTGATACTTCTGTATTAGAAGAAAATATTTTTTAAATTTTTAAATATTTTGAAAAAGAGAAAATATAATGATGAAACTGTATGATATTGTTATTATTGGCGGAGGTCCTGGAGGATATGTTTCTGCTATTAAATCTTCTCAATTAGGAGCTAAAGTAGCTTTAATAGAAAAACATAAAATTGGTGGAATTTGTTTAAATTATGGTTGCATACCTACAAAAGCTTATTTAAAAAATGCTAAAGTTTTTAGTTTATTTAAAAAAGCTAAAGAATTTGGCATTGATGTTTCGGTTGAACAATTAAATTTTAATTGGGAAGATATTTTAAATCGTAAAAATAAAATAGTTAATAATTTAACTAGTGGTATTCGTTTTTTATTAAAAAAAAATAAAGTTGATTTATATGAAGGATTTGGCGAAGCTTTGTCTTTTGATAAAATTAAAGTTAATAATGAAATTATAAAAACGAAAAAGTTGATTATAGCTACTGGTTCTAGTGCTTTTATTCCTCCTATACCAGGCGCAGAAGAATCTTATAATAAAAAATATTTGTACACTAGTAAGGAATTAGTTCAAATAGAATTTGTGCCTAAGAAAATGATAATTATAGGTGGAGGAGTAATTTCTGTTGAATTTGCTACTATTTTTAGTAATTTTGGCACAGAAGTTATTATTTTAGAAAGAGAAGAAAATATTTTAAATAATATGGACCATGATGTTATTAAATTTTATTCTTCTAAATTAGCTAATAATAATATTAAAGTTATTACTCAAGCTCAAGTTAATAAGATTGAAAATAATAAAGTTTATTATTTGCATAATCAAGAACAACATTTTTTGACTTCTGATATTATTTTAATGGCTGTCGGTAGTAAACCTAATATGAAAGGTATTGAAAATTTAAAATTAAATACAGATAAATTAGGCATTGTTACAGATGGTTTTTTAAGAACTTCTGTACCAGGAGTTTATGCTATTGGCGATGTAAATGGACGTTCTATGTTAGCACATACTGCTAGTCATGAAGGAATGATAGCTGTTCATGATGCTTTAGGTTTAAAAAAGTTAGTTAAAACTATTAATTATGATCATATTCCTTCTTGTGTTTATGGTTTTCCTGAAATAGCTTCTATAGGATTGACTGAAGAGCAAACTAAATTAAAAAATATTGATTATAAAGTATCTAAATTTCCTGTTAAGGCTATAGGAAAAGCTTTAGCTGATGGCGAAACTGATGGTTTTGCTAAATTAATTATTGATAAAAATAATTTTAATATTTTAGGTATGCATATAGTAGCTTATAATGCTACTGAATTAATAAGCGAAATCGGATTAGCTATGGGAACAAAAAGCACAGCTTATGATATAGTTCATAATGTACATCCTCATCCTACTTTATCTGAATTAACTTTAGAAACTTTTTTAGGAGCAATTGATAAAGCAATACATATTTAGTAAACATTTAAAATATTATTTATTTTTTAAAAATAAAAATACCCTATTAATTAAATTCATTAAATAGGGTATTTTTTATAATTTAATTTTTTTAATAAAAAAAATAAAAATTTTAAAAAGAAATGAAAATAAATTAAAATTATGTTAATCGATACTCATGCACATTTAAATTTGAATATTTTTGAAAAGGAATTAGAAGAAATACTAAAAAGATCTTTTCAAAATAATGTTAAATATTTTATTGTCCCTGGTTTAAATGAAGAAACAAATAAAAAAGCCATTATCTTATCGCGTAAATACTCTTGTATTAAGGCAGCTGTAGGAATTCATCCTTGTTATTGGCTTAACGAAGATCCTTTAAAAATTGAGAAATATTTAAAAAATAATAATGACATTGTTGCTATAGGAGAAATAGGTTTAGATTTGTATCATGAAGCCAATTCCCTTTCTATTCAGAAAAAAAATTTAAAAATACAAGTAGAACTAGCTATAAAATATAATTTACCTATTATTCTACACGCAAGAGAATCTTTTGATGAAATAATAAAAATTCTTTTACCTTATAAAGGGAGAATTAATGGAGTTTTTCATTGTTTAACTACACGATTAGAAGAAGTTCAAAAAGCTATTGATTTAGGATTTTATGTTGGTTTAGGAGGTATTGTTACTTACGAAAAAGCCGTTGAAGCTCATAAAATTGTAAAATATACTCCTTTAGATAAAATTTTATTAGAAACAGATGCTCCTTTTTTAACTCCTTTTCCTATAGCAAAAAACACAAGAAATGAACCCTCTTTTATAAAAATTATAGCTGAAAGAATTTCTTTTTTAAAAAAAATTAGTTTTGAAGAAGTTTGTTTTCAAACTACTGAAAACGCTAAAAAATTATTTAAGATTTAAAATTTTTAAAAAAGAAAGGTTTTTTTATGTTTCAAATTTTTAATTTAGAACAAAATTCATTTGAGTGGCACGAACATAGAAAAAAATATATTAATGCTTCTGAAGTTGCATCTATTATGGGTTTAAATCCTTTTGAAAGTGAAAAATCTATTTTTAGAAGAAAGCTTTTTAATGAAAAAATAAAAGAAAATAAAGCTATTCTTCATGGTAGAAAGTTAGAGCCGGAAGCTAGAAAATTTTTTAATATAGTTAATAAAAGTAATTTCAAACCTGTTGTTTTTGTTAAAGAATTTTTTTCTGCTTCTTTAGATGGTTGGGATCAAGTTTTTCAAAGTATTTTGGAGATTAAATGTCCTATTTCTTTAGATACTAGAATTTGGAATAATTTTTTTATTAATGATATTATTCCTATTTATTATTATGCTCAAATTCAAGCTCAATTGTATTGTTCAGAAGTTGAGAAAGCTTTTTTTTTAGTATATCGAACATATCAAAATGCTAAGATCAAAGAAATAAAAAAAGATTTAGATTTTATAAATAAAATGTATGAAAAATGTCGTGTTTTTTATTTTCTTTTAGAAGAAGCTCGGCAAATTTTATATCAGTTATAATTTTTAACATTAAAATTATATTTTTTAAAAAGATATATTATATATATAATTATTAATGAATTAATTTTTTTGTTTTTTTTATTGTTTTTTTAATATTTATCGAATTATTATGAATTAATTTATTTATTTTATTTCTTTTTATTTTTAATAATTTAACAAATTTTAATTTTTTAAAAATTAAAAAAAATAAAAATATAATGTTAGAGGATGAAATTTGTTTTTTTTAGATGATATTATTTTTACTTTAAAAAAATATTTTTTAATTTTTAAAAATTTTATAGAAAATTATTTTTTTTCTTTTTATTATTGTATTTTAAGACATTTTAAAAATTTATTATCAATTAAAGATTATGATTTTAATTTAAAATTGTTTCAAAATGTTGATATTCTTTTTTCATTATTGTATTCATTTATTTTTTTGTTTTTCGTTTTATTTATTGTTTTTTTTATACATGATATTTTTTTATTTTTTGTTTCTATATTTGGCATTATTTTTCAGTTTATTTTATTAATATTAAAATTTTTTTATATTTTTTTAAAAAAAATTTTGCTGTTTTTTAAAGAAATTTTTTTGTTTTAAAAAAATTTTTTCTATAAATAATTTTTAAAATGTTTTTCTAAAAAAGGAGAAATTTTGTTTTTTATGAAAAAAAAAATCAATAAAAAAAAATATATATTTTTTTTATTTGTCATAATGATAGTAATTTTTTTTATTCTTTTGATGCTTTTATTATTTAATTTTAAATTATTTAAATTTGATATTCAGAAATTTTTTAAACAAAGAAATGTTTCTTCTGAACCATTTTCTATAGAAGAAATTCAAAAAATAAAATCAACAAATACATTAGATTTATTAACAGAAAAAAAAGATACAAGCACTTTGGAAATGAATAATAATGAATTAAATGATAAAGATTTAATGAACGAAGCGAAAGTCAATTATTTAGAAAACCAAAATGGAGAAAAAAAGATATTAAACAATAATTCGTTCAATGATTCTAATATTGCTTCTTCTTCGCAAACAGAAGCAGAAGATAATAATTCTGAAGAAAGCGATAAGGACAATTTTGTTTCTCAAATTAAAATTTTGAATGAGAATAGTTCAACAGAATTATTAACAAAACCAAAAGATACAAGTACTTTTATATTAAAAAATAATGAATTAAATGATAAAGATTTAATTAAAGAAACTCAAATAAATACTTCTTTAGAAAGAAAAAATGAAGAAAAAAAGATATTAAATAATGATTCGTTCAATAATTCTAATATCGCTTCTTCTTTACTAACAGAAGATAATAATTCTGAAGAAAACAATAAGGTTAATTTTTTTGCTCAAATTAAAATTTTGAATGAAATTATTGACAATTTAAAAAAAGTAAATGAAGAGATAACAAATAAAAATGAACAATTAGAAGAAGAGAATTTGGAATTTATTGAAGAAAATTTACAATTGTTAAAAAAATATCAAAAATTAGATTTATCTTTTAAACAATTCTCTCATTATGTTTTTTTAGAATTAAATTCTGGTATCCATTATGGAATGACTAAAGAACAAGTTAAATTTTTAATTAAAAAAATTAAAAAAGAAGGCGAAAGTAATCAATTAAAATACGGAATAAAAAAAAACAATAAACAATATCATGACGATTTTATAAATATTATTCCAGAAAATTCAAAAAATAAATATTTTAAATTATTAAATGATGACAAAGATATCGTTGATTGTTTAGTTTCTTTAGGTATGATTATTAGTGCTGCTAAATTTTTATCTTTAGTTATTATTTAAAAAATAATCAAAAAATCAAAATTTTTTGATTATTTTTTTATATTTTTAGTCATTGTATTTTTTAAAAAAACCTAATATTTGTAACAAGTTAATTAAATTTTTAAAAATCCAGATTAAAGTTATATGAAATCCTAATGCAATATTCCATTCATTATCTTTATGCAATCTATTAGATATTATAAAATCAGCATCTTCGAAATCTACTGCTAAACTCATACATCCTAAAAATAAAGAAAACACAGTTATAAGAAGTGAAAAAAAATTTAATAATCTGAAAAATTGCATAACAATTAATAATAACAATGATATTAATAAAAATGATCTAAATTTTTGGTTTATTTTTATTATATTACAGGAATATAAAAAATGAGATATTGTGAAAAGCAATATAGTTGATGTTAAAGCTATAGTTATTCCTTCTATTGCATTTTTATAAGCAATATTCAAAAATGATAGAAATAAACTTAAATTAATTCCTTCTATTAAAGCAAAAGAAATTGCTATAAATTTTCTTATACGAATATTTACCATGTTAATCATAATAACTAAAATAAATTGTATAATAGAAAGTAAAAACACATACGTAAATAATTTATTGACAAAATTAAAATTAGTATAATATTGTGTTTGTAATAAAAAACGATAAGTTGTTATTGAAGTGGCTATTGTGCATAAAAATAAAAAAAATGTTTTTAGTGAAATTGATTTTTTGGAACAAATGTTTTTATCATCTAATTTCGCAAATTTTCGACTTTTTGTTTTTGCTTCATTTTTTATTCTTTCAATTAATGGATTATTTTTAAAAATTGTTTTTTTGTTCATTTTATTTATTGACACCTCTATTTCATAATTTTAAAAATGATAAATATTTTTTATTTTAAAATTGAAATTTATCATTATTATATCATTTATATTATTTTTTGAAAAGTATTGTTTTTTACAAAATAAAAAAAATTTATTTTTTTTAACTTTTTTGTTTTTTTTAAAAAAATATAATTATAATTATATATAATTTTTATATTTATTTTTTTAAAAACTAAATAATGAAAATTTAAACATAAATAAAATTAAATTTTATAAAATGAAAAATTTTGATTATTATTTTTTTTTAGTTAATTTGAAATTTAATTTTATTATTTACTAATTGTTTTATAAATTTTTTACTTATAGTTGTAACAGAGGTTTAATATGATTTTAAAAGAAATTAAAAAAATAATTGTTGAAAAAAAAACTTTTTTAAAAGAAGAAGATATTAATTTAGAAACTAAATTAAAAGATAATTTAGGTTTAGATTCTTTTGATGCTTTTGAAATTGTTATTGAATTGGAAAAACGTTTTTTTTTAAAGATTAGCGATGAGGCAGTTAATCAATTTAAAACTATTGGAGATGTTGTCGAATATATTCAAAAAAATATTATTTATTCTAAAAAATAAATAAATTGTAAATTTATTTATTTAAAATTTTGATAAAAAAATAAAGTTAAAGGTTAATTTGGTTAATATATGTTGATATATGATTTTAAAAAAATAGAATCTCAATGGCAGTCTCATTGGAAAAAGAATAAAATTTTTAAAACTAAATTCGATTTAACTAAAAAAAAATTTTATTGTTTAGATATGTTTCCTTATCCTTCTTCATCTGGTTTACATGTAGGACATATTGAAGGTTATACAGCAAGCGATATTGTCAATAGAATTAAAAGAATGCAAGGATATAATGTTTTACATCCTTTTGGTTTTGATAGTTTTGGTTTGCCTGCTGAACAATATGCTTTAAAAACTGGGAATAATCCTAGAGAATTTACTTATCAGAATATAGAAAATTTTAAAAAACAGATAGAATTGCTAGGAAAAGGAGTAGATTGGGACACTGAGATTGCTACTTCTGATCCTTATTTTTATAAATGGACTCAGTGGATTTTTAAAAAATTTTACGAACACAAAATAGCGGTTTTGAAAGATGTAGAAGTAAATTTTTGTGAAAAACTTGGTACTGTTTTGGCTAATGAAGAAGTTATTAAAACTTCTAAAGGATTTGTTTCAGAAAGAGGTAATTTTCCTATTGTTAGAAAAAAAATGAAACAATGGGTTTTAAAAATTAATAATTATGTAGAACCACTTTTAAAAGGTTTAGAAGAATTAGATTGGCCTTCGCAAGTTAAAGAAATTCAAAAGAATTGGATAGGAAAACAAGAAGGTTTTGTTTTTAATTTTGAAATTGATGGTTTTGAAGAAGTTTATTTAAGTGTTTTTACTACTAAACCTAATACTATTTTTGGGGTTAATGCTTTAATTTTAGCACCTGAACATAATTTGATTAACGATATTGTTAAAAAGAAATTTGCTGTTTCAGTCAATGAATATATAACTCAAATTTCACAAAAAAGCGATTTAGAGCGTAATATTAATTATGAAAAAACAGGAGTTTTTACAGGAAGTTATGCTATAAATCCTTTTAATAAGAAAAAAATTCCTATTTGGATTTCAGATTATGTTTTATCTCATTACGGAACAGGAGCTATTATGTGTGTTCCTTTTTGTGACAAAAGAGATTTTTTGTTTTCTAAAAAATATAATTTAGAAATTATTCGTATTTTTGAAAATCAAAATCATAAAGTTGCAAATGATATTAAACATAATTCAGATTATTTAGAAGAAAATTATTCAAAAATAGAAGAAGATGATTTTTGTGAATCTTTGGAAGAAGGTTTTTTTATTAACAGTGATTTTTTAAATGGTCTTAATAATGAAGAATCTCATAAAAAAATAATTGAAATAGCTTCGCAAAAAAAATGTTTTTTAAAACGTACTACTTATCAAATACGCGATATATTGTTTTCTCGTCAAAGATATTGGGGAGAGCCTTTTCCTTTAAGGTATGATAACGATAATAATATTTATTTAGAAAAAGATGAATCTTTACCTATTGAATTGCCTGTTTTAGAAAAAATTGAGATTTCAGGAGATGGTACTTCTCCATTGTCTAAAGTTTTTTCATGGTTGTATTTTAAAGAAAACGGAATTAATTACAAAAGAGATTCTAATACTATGCCTCAGTTTGCGGGTAGTTCCTGGTATTATATTGCATATATTTTAAAAAATTCTTCTTTAAATTGTATTTCTGATTTAAACAGCAAAAGTTCTAAAGTTTTATTAGATTATTTTTTACCTGTTGATTTATATATTGGAGGAAAAGAACACTCAGTAGGGCATTTAATATATTCTCGCGTTTGGAATAGATTTTTATTTGAATTAGGAATAGTTTCTTGTCAAGAACCTTTTCAAAAATTAGTTAATCAAGGAATGATCTTAGGACATGATAAAATGAAGATGAGTAAGTCTAAAAATAATAGTGTTAACGCTACTTCAGTTTTAGAACAATATGGATCTGATGTTATTAGACTTTATATTATGTTTTTAGGACCTTTAGAAGATGATAAAATTTGGAATGAAAATGGAATAAAAGGTATTCAACGTTTTTTAAATAAAGTTCATAAAATTTGTTTTTCTTTTATAAGTTCTGAAGAAAATTCAATTTTAGTTTCTGAATTGCAAGAAACAATTAAATTAGTCACTGAATATTATGAAAAATTAAAATTTAATAAAGTAATTAGTCAATTAATGATTTTTATTAATAAAGTTTTTCATTATAAACAAATAAGTCATGAACAAATGAAAATTTTTTTACAATTATTAAATCCTATAGCACCTCATTTAACAGAAGAATTAAATAAAAAAGTTCTAAAAAATAAAGAAGAATTGGTTTTTTCTAAATGGCCTTCTTTTTGTAAGGATAAAATTGATTTTACTCATTTAAAAGAAAAAAAAGAAATTATAATTCAAATTAATGGAAAATTTAAAACTAAGATTTCTTTTAATCAAAAAAATATAAATAAAGAAATAATTTTAAAAGAGGTTTTAAAAAACAATAAGATAATGAAATATCTTAAAAAAGATAAAGAAATTAAGAAAGTTATTTATATTTCTAATAAATTATTAAATTTGGTAATTTGATTTTTTTTAATTATGTTATTGAATCAAAATAAAATAAATTTAGAGAGAATTATTAAAGATATGAAATTGCATCAAAAAGGATTATTAATAATAATTTCAGGTCCTTCAGGAGTGGGTAAAGGGCAAATAACAAAATCTTTACTCAAAAGAGAAAAAAATAATTTTATTTATTCTGTTTCAGTTACCACTAGAAAACCTAGAAAAGGCGAAAAAGAAGGTAAAGATTATTTTTTTGTTGATGAAACAGATTTTCAAAAAAAGATTCAAGAAAATTATTTTTTAGAATATAATAAGTTTGTTGGTAATTATTATGGTACTCCTTACGATTTAGTTAATGAACAATTGGAAAAAGGAAAAGAAGTTGTTTTGGAAATAGATATTCAAGGCGCTTTGCAAATTAGAAAACATAAAATAAATAAAGATAGTGTTTTTATTTTTATTGCTCCTCCTACCAGACAATGTTTATACGAAAGATTAAAAAAGAGAAATACTGAAAGTCATGAAATTATTCAAAAAAGAATTCAAAAAGCTAAAGAAGAATTTTCTTTAGCTTATAAGTATGATTATATTGTGGTTAATGATGAAATAGAAAATGCTGTTGATAAAATTTTATCTATTATTGTTGCAGAAC
This sequence comes from Candidatus Phytoplasma palmae, assembly GCF_046896035.1. Lineage (NCBI taxonomy): Bacteria > Bacillati > Mycoplasmatota > Mollicutes > Acholeplasmatales > Acholeplasmataceae > Candidatus Phytoplasma > Candidatus Phytoplasma palmae. The sequence goes on from NZ_JBIPDD010000003.1 coordinate 19,440, forward strand.
ATTCTAAAACAAAAAATAGTATTTCTTATTATTTGACAGAAATTTTAGGAAAAGAGGTTTAAAATATTTATTTATGAATAATATTAAAAAAGAAAAATTGGAAGGTCTTAATTACCCTTCAATTGATAAATTATTACAAAAAATTGATTCTAAGTATAAATTAGCTTATTTATCTAGTAAAATTGCTCATTGTATAAAAGTTAACAAGATAGAATTACCTGATACTTTAGGTAAAAAAACTTTAACTAAAGCTTTGAATGAAATTATTAATGATAATTTTGAAATAGTTTTTAAATAAAAAATAAAAAAATATTTTAGCGAATATAATTTTTATTTAATAATTAATAATTTGAGATTAAAAAAGGATTATAAAATGAATTTTCATCATATTCCAGTTTTAACTGAAAAAGTTTTAGAATGTTTGAATATTAATAATAAAGGTATTTACGTTGACGCTACTTTAGGCGGTGGAGGACATAGCGAAAAAATTTTAAAGAAACTTACTTATGGAAAATTATATTCTTTTGATAGAGATATTTTTTCCATTAATCTTTGTAAAGAAAAATTTAAAAAAAATAAAAATATTTTTTTAATTCATAGTAATTTTAATTTTTTAAAAAAAGAATTGAATAAGCGAAATATTTTTTCTATTGATGGTATTGTGTTTGATTTAGGATTATCTTCTTTTCAAATTGATGATAAATCAAGAGGATTTAGTTATTTAAGTGATTCTTTTTTAGATATGAGGATGGATCAAGGACAAACCAAAACAGCTCATTTCGTTATTAATAATTATAGTTACGAAGAATTAAAAAATATTTTTTTTCTTTATGGAGAAGAATCTAAAGCTTCTTTAATTGCTAAAGAAATTGTTAAAAAAAGACCAATAAATACAACTTTAGAATTAGTACAAATTATTGATAAATTTTATCATTGTTATGGTAAAAAAATAATAAGAGGGCATAGTTCGAAAAAAATTTTTCAAGCCTTGAGGATAGAAGTTAATCAAGAATTGAAAAATTTAGAAAATGCGTTACAACAAAGTATACAATTATTAAAGAAAAACGGAAGAATAGTTGTGATTAGTTTTAATTCTTTAGAAGATCGTTTGGTAAAACATTTTTTTAAAAAATATAGTCAATTAAATATTCCTTTTAATTTACCTATAGAAGATAATAAAATTCCTCCAAGTGTTTTAAAACTTTTTAATAAAAAAATTATTTATCCTGATGAAAAAGAATTAACATTGAATTGTAGAAGTCATTCTGCGAAATTAAGATTTGCTATAAAAAATATCTAATTTCGAATCAGTTATATTTAAATAATAAATTTTTTAATATATAATAATTAAGATATAATATTTTAGGTAAAAAGTTTAAATTAATTAAATAATAATAAATAATTTATAAAACAAGATGATGTTTTTATGATATTAATTTTACATGTTGTTATATTGCTATTTTGTTTTTGCTCAATTAATATATTAAGTTTAATTAATTTTAATTTAAATTTTTTTTATTGATAATAATGGTTTTATTTTGTGAAAAATAAAAAATATAAAATTATTTTTTAAATAACTTTTTATTAATAAATATGATCATATTTATTATTTTATAAATGAATTTTATTCATTTAATAAGTAATTTTTTATTTTTTTTAGATTAAATAATTAAGTAATAATATTTTTTTCAAAAGAAAGAGAAAAAAATAATTATAATTCTATAATTTTTTGTTTTTATTTAAATATTAATTTCAAAATGGAAGGTATAACAAAATGATTAAAGAGCAAGAGGTTGTTAAAATTATTTTAAAAACATATGATTATCATTTAATTGATCAAGTTGCTAAAAAAATTGTTAATAGTGTTATAAAAACTGGAGTTAAAATAAAAGGGCCTATTCCTTTACCTACTAAGAAAGAAGTTTTTACTGTTTTACGTTCTGCTTTTGTTCATAAGGATAGTAGAGAACAATTTGGTCGTTCAACTCATAAACGTTTGATTCAAATTATTAGTCCTAATGCTAAAACAATTGATTCCTTAATGCGTATTAATTTGCCATCTTCTGTTAATATTTATTTAAAAAAATAATTAATAAATGATAATTTTTATTTAGTGAAAGAGGCGAAAAAATGGCTAAAGGTATTTTAGGAAGAAAATTAGGAATGACGCAAGTTTTTGATTCTCAAGGTTTTTGCATCCCAGTGACTATTATTGATGTATCCGATAATGTTGTTTTGCAACAAAAAAATATTAATAAAGATGGTTATCAATCTACTCAATTAGGTTTTTTAGATAAAAAAGAAAAATTAATGAGCAAACCTCTTTTAGGTCATTTTAAAAAAAATAATTCAATTCCTAAAAGTTTTGTAAGAGAAATTTCTTTTTCTGTTCCAGAAATAAATGAATTGAAAGATATAAAAATTGGCGAAAAGATAGATATTAATGTTTTTAAGTCTGGTGAATTTATTGATGTTATAGGAATTAGCAAAGGTAAAGGTTTTTCGGGTAATATAAAAAGACATAATCAAAGTAGAGGACCTGAGAGTCATGGTTCTAGATATCATAGAAGACCTGGTTCTATGGGACCTATTAAAGGAAAAATTAAAGGAAAAAAACTACCTGGAAGAATGGGTTGTGAACAAGTTACTTTACAAAATTTAAAAATTATTTCTGTTGATATTGAAAAAAAAATAATTTTAATTAAAGGTTGTGTTCCTGGTAATAAAAAAGGTTTTATTGTTATAAAATCTGCTGTTAAAAAAAATTTAAAGGAGTCAAATAATGCCTAAATGTAATGTTTTAAATCAACAAGGCGAATTTGTATCTGAAATTTATTTATTAGATGAAGTTTTTGGAATGAAACCTAATAAACAAGTTTTATATGATGTTGTTAATAGCCAAAGAGCGGCAATACGACAAGGTACTCATTCTACCAAAAATAGATCTGCTGTAAGAGGCGGTGGTAGAAAACCTTATCCCCAAAAAGGAACTGGTAATGCTCGTCATGGTACTATTCGTTCTCCTTTATGGAGAGGTGGAGGTGTTGTTTTTGGTCCTAAACCTAGACAATATTCTTTAAAAGTAAATTCTAAAGTTAAAAAAATAGCTCTAAATTCTGCTTTTTCTTGGCAATTTGAACAAGGTAATTTAATTATTATTGATTCTTTTAAATTTGAAAATCCTAAAACAAAAGAATTCTTTAATTTTTTAAAGAAACTGAATCTTATGAAAAATAATAGAGTTTTAATCATAGTTAAAGAATTGAATGATAATTTGTTATTTTCAACTAATAACTTATCTGGAGTTACTGTTGAAAGTGTTCAACATGTTAGTGTTTATCAACTTTTAAAAGCTAAAAAAATAATAATTTCTAAAGAATCTATTAATTTTTTTGAAAAGGTGTTTAAAAAAAATGAATAAGTATTATGATTTAATAAAATCTTCTATTATTACTGAATCTACTAATAAAAAAATGGAATTTCAAAACGAATATACTTTTAAAGTTGATAATAGTGCTAACAAAATAGAAATTAAAAAAGCTATTAAAAATATTTTTAATGTTAAAGTTTTAGATGTTAGAACTATGAATGTTATTCCTAAATTCAAAAGAAGAGGAAAACATAGTGGTTTTACTTCAGGTTATAAAAAAGCTATTATTAAATTAGTTCCAGGTCAAAAAATAGATATTTTTACTAATCAATAAAAATTAATTTTTTCTTTTAAAAAAAATCCAAAATAATTTATATATTTTGGAAGAAAGGTTCTTTTATGTCTATTAAAAAATATAAACCTACATCTAATGGGCATCGTAATATGAGATTACGTAGTTTTAAAGAAATTACCACTTCTACTCCGGAAAAAAAATTACTTTTATCAAAAAAGAAAACAGGTGGTAGAAATAATCAAGGAAAAATTACTTTAAGACATCGTGGCGGTGGTCATAAAAAGATGTATCGTTTAATAGATTTTAAACGTGATAAAGATGATATACTTGGTAAAGTTATTACTATAGAATATGATCCTAATCGTAATTGTAATATTTCTTTGATTCATTATAAAGATGGTGAAAAAAGATATATTTTATGTCCTAAAAATTTAATTGTCGGAAGTACTATTATTTCTGGTATTAACTCTGATATAAAAGTGGGTAATTCTTTGCCTTTACAAAATATTCCTATTGGCACTTTTGTTCATAATATTGAAATGAAGCCTAATAAAGGTGGACAATTAGCTCGTAGCGCAGGAACTTCAGTTCAAATTGTTAAAAAAGAAGATAAGTACGTTGTTTTAAGTTTACCGTCTGGAGAAATTAGAAAAGTTTTATCTAATTGTAGAGCTACAATAGGTATTATTGGTAATGAATCTCATAAATTAATTAGAAACGGAAAAGCCGGAAGAACACGTTATTTATCTATAAGACCAACAGTTAGAGGAACTGCTATGAATCCTAATGATCACCCTCATGGTGGAGGAGAAGGACGTGCTCCTATTGGAAGAAAATCTCCTATGACGCCTTGGGGTAAAAAAGCTCGTGGCCTTAAAACTCGTAAAAAAAATAAATCTTCTGATAATTTAATTTTAAAAAGACGAAAAAAATAAACAATTAAGTAAGAAGAGGTATATATGAAAAATGGCTCGTTCTATTAAAAAAGGTCCTTTTTGTGACGAACATATATTAAAAAAAATATTTAAACAAAAAACAAATAAAACAAAAAAAATTATTCAAACACGTTCTCGTAGAAGTGTTATTATGCCTGAGTTTGTTGGACACAAATTTTCTATTTATAATGGTAAAGAATATATTATTTCTTCCATTACAGAAGATATGGTGGGTCATAAATTGGGCGAGTTTTCTCCTACTCGTACTTTTCGCGGTCATTCTAAGAAAGATAAGAAACCAGAAAATAAGAAAAGTTCCAAAAAATAAATTTAAGAATTTAAAGAAGGTATAACAAAATGAATGTTCAAGCTGTTGCAAAACAAATATCTATTGCTCCTAGAAAAGCTCGTTTAGTTGTTGATTTGATTCGAGGAAAGGCAATTAAAGAAGCTCAAGCTATTTTAATGTTTACTCCTAAAGCATCTTCTTTTGTTGTTTTAAAACTTTTGAAAAGCGCTGTATCTAATGCTATTAATAATTTTAGTATGAAATTTGAAAATTTATATATTAAAGAAATTTTTGTTAACGAGGGTATTCGATTAACTCGCTTAATGCCTAGAGCTAAAGGTAAATCAGATAAAATCAAAAAAAGAACTAGCTGTATAACTATAGTTGTTGCTTCGAAAAATTTAGAAACTAAAGGAGATATAATAAATGGGTCAAAAGAGTAATCCTATTGGATTAAGACTTGGAATTAATAAAAATTGGGAATCCCAGTGGTATGCTGAATATAAACAAGTACCCTTTTTTGTTATTGAAGATTTTAGAATAAGAAAATTAATAAATAATTTTTATTCAAAAGGTATTATTTCTAACATTGTTATTAAACGTTTGAAAAAATCTAATATAGATAATATTGAAATAGATTTATATACATCAAAAATAGGTATTGTTCAGAGTGCTGAAAAGAAAGAAAAAAATAGTTTAATAAAAAAATTAGAACAATTGATTAAGAAAAAATTTAATGTTAATTTTTTTGAAGTTAAGTCTTCTGACAAAATTGCTATTTTAGTAGCTCAAAATATTGCTTTACAATTAGAAAAAAGAGCTTTTTTTAGATCTGTTCAAAAAATATTTTCTAAAAAAGTTTTAAAAAGCGGAGCTAAAGGGGTTAAAATTATTATTTCTGGTCGTTTAGTAGGAGCAGAAATCGCTAGAAGAGAATCTATTTCTTTGGGACTTGTTCCTTTAAACACTTTGAAATGTGATATTGATTATGGATTTTCAGAAGCTCATACTACTTTTGGAGTTTTAGGAGTTCAAGTTTTAATTAATAATGGAAATAAAAAAACTTCTATTTTAAAAATAAATGATAATAAAAAAACAGATTTAGAAAATAAAAATTAAAAAAATATTTCTCTAAAAAAAAGGTGACAAAGGTGACAAAATATTATGTTAATGCCTAAAAAAACTAAATATCGTCGTTTTCATCGTTTAAGTTATGAAGGAAAAGCGAAGGGTAAAAATAAAATTTTAAATGGTAATTTTGGTTTATATGCTAAAGAAGGTGCATGGATTACAAGTCAACAAATAGAATCTTCTCGTATCGCTATGACTCGTCAATTAAAAAGAGAAGGTAAAGTTTGGATTAATATATTTCCTCATTTATCTTTAACTAAAAAACCTTTAGAAGTTAGAATGGGTTCTGGTAAAGGTTCTCCTGAATTTTGGGTGGCAGTTGTTAAAAAAGGAAAATTGTTATTTGAAGTTAGCGATATTAATAATATAGAAAAAAATGAAATAACTGCTTTAAAATTAGCATCTCATAAATTGCCTATTAAAACTAAAATAGTTAAAAGAGGTCAAGAATAATGAATATAAAAGAAATTCAAAATATGAATATACCAGAACTAGAAAAAAAAATTCTTTTTCTGAAAAAAGAATTATTTCATGTTAAACTAAAAATAGATTTATCTCAAGCAAAAGACACTTCTCTTATTCGTAAAATAAGAAAAAATATTGCTCGTATTAAAACTATTATTAAGCAAAAACAAACAATAAAAGAATAAAAATATTTTAATTTTGAATCCAAAAGGAGGTTAGTTTTGATTCGTAATGCGAGAAAAATTTTATCAGGCATTGTTGTTTCTGATAAAATGCAAAAAACAATTACTGTTAAAGTAGATTATTATAAAAAGCATATTTTATATGGAAAAAGAATAAAAAAAACTAGTAAATTTTATGTTCACGATGAAAAAGAAATTGCTAAAATAGGTGATTTTGTTGAATTTATGGAAACTAGACCTTTGTCCAAAACAAAAAAATTTTGTTTATTAAATGTTCTTTTGATGGCTGATAAGGAGAATAGTATATGATTACAAGAAATAGTCGTTTATTAGTAGCAGATAATAGTGGCGCAAAAGAAGTTTTAGTTATTGATATTCCTGGTTCTAGTCATAGACGTTACGCTAATATTGGTGATGTTGTGATTGTTACTGTTAAAAAAGCTATTGCTTCCGGTACAGTAAAATCAGGAGACGTTACAAAAGCTTTAATTTTGAGAACTAAAAAAGGATTAAAAGGTAAAGATGGTTCTTATATTAAATTTGATGATAATTCAGTTGTTATTATTAAAGATGATATGACCCTTAAAGGAAGTAGAATTTTTGGTCCTGTAGTTAAAAATAATAAATTAAGAAATAGTAATTTTTCTAAATTTATTTCTTTAGCGGAAAAAGTATTTATCATATAATGAGGTTATTAGTATTATGTATATTAAAGTAGGAGATATAGTTTCTATTATTTCAGGCAAAGATCGTTTTTATTTTAATGAACAAGGTCAAAAAATTTTTAAAACTGGAAAAGTAGTAAAAATTTTTTTTAAAGAACAAAAGGTTTTAGTAGAAGGAATTAATATTGTTACCAAACACAAAACTCCTTCAAAAGATGATGAAAAAGGAAATATTATTAAAGAAGAGTCGCCTATTCATATTTCTAATGTTGCTTTATTTGATCCAAAAAGCAAAATGCCTACTAGAATCGGTTTTCGAATTGAATCAGGAAAAAAAGTCCGTTATTATAAAAAAACAGGCGCTCTTGTAGATATAATCAGTTAAAGAAGGTTTTAAAAATAATGAAAAATTATAACAATTATTCCGACAAAAATTTATTTTTGACTTTAAAAGAAATTTTTAATTTTAAATCAATAATGCAAGTTCCTAAAATTGAAAAAATAGTTATCAATATGGGAGTTGGAGAAGTAGTATCCAATGATAAGGTTTTAGATGAATTATTTGAACAATTAACTTTATTAAGCGGACAAAGACCTTTATTGATTAAGGCGAAAAAATCTATTTCTAATTTTAAATTAAGAGAAGGTATGATTATTGGATTAAAAGTAACTTTAAGAGGCAAAAAAAAAGAGGCTTTTTTTTATAAGTTGATTAATATTGTTTTTCCTAGAATAAGAGATTTTAGAGGAGTTTCTCCTAAATCTTTTGATGGTAATGGAAATTATTCTTTAGGAATTAAAGAACAGAATGTTTTTCTTGAAATTGATTTGGATAAAATTAAAAAAATTTCCGGTATGGATATTACAATTGTTACTACTTCTAATAATGATTCAGATGCTAAAAAGTTATTGGAATTTTATGGCATGCCTTTTCATAAATAAAAAAATATTTATTTAAAAAAAAATAAAAAAAGGAGGTTTTTATGGCGAAAAAATCTAAAATTGTTAAAAATTTAAAACAACTAGATCTGTTTTTAAAATATAGAGAAAAACGTTTGATGTTGAAACAACAAAAAGATTATAAAGGATTAGCACGTCTTCCTGTTAATTCTTCTTCTGTTAGATTAAAAAATATAGATAAGATTGACGGAAGATCTAGAGGTTATATTAGAAAATTTGGTTTATCTCGTATAAATTTTCGCAATTTAGCTAATAAAGGAAAAATACCTGGAGTTAAAAAGGTTAGCTGGTAAAGGAGAGAAAATATTATGTCTAAGAATCCTATTGCTGATTTGCTTACGATAATTCGTAATGCTAATATTATGTTTCATGAAAAAGTTTTTGTTCCACTGTCTAAAATAAAATTAAATATATTAGAAGTTTTGAAAAAAGAAGGTTTTATTAAAGAATTTAAAGTATTAGATTCTAATGAAAAAGGTAAAAATAAAAAAGTTATTATTGTTTATTTAAAATATAATAATATTACTAAGGAAAGAAGTATTATAGGATTAAAAAGAGTTTCTAAATATGTTTCTTTAAAGAAAATCCCCAAAGTAGCTAATGGTTTAGGAATAGCTTTAATTTCTACTTCAAAAGGCATTTTAACGGATCATGAAGCTAGAATCAATAAAGTTGGTGGAGAAGTTTTAGCTTATATTTGGTAATTATATTTTTCCTAATTTTTTCCTAATTATTAAGGAGAATTAAATGTCTAGAATAGGAAAAAAAGCAATTTTTGTTCCTGAAGGAATAAAAGTTGAAGTTAAAGAAAACAATTTAGTTATTGTTAATTCATCTAAAGGAAAGTTAGAATATCAATTTAATTCTTTTTTAAAAATCAAAAAAGAAGGTGATTTTATTTATATTTCTAGACCTAATGATGAAGTTTTTATGAAAAAAATTCACGGAACTACAAGAGCTTTATTATTTAATATGATTAAAGGTTTAAAAGATAATTTTGTTAAAAAACTTGAAATTGTCGGATTAGGATATGATGTTAAAAAAGAAGGTTCTAAATTAATTTTTAATTTAGGTTTTTCTCATAATGTTTTTTTAGATATTCCTAATAATTTAGATATAGAAATTTTAAAAAATAAAGAAATTGTCGTTAAAGGCATAGATAAGCAATTTGTAGGAGAATTTGCTGCTAAAATCGTTCAATTACGTAAACCAGAACCTTATAAAGGTAAAGGGATTAGATATGTTGGTCAGTATATTAATCGTAAATCTGGTAAAAGCGCTAAAAAATAAAAATTTCCTAAGAAAGGATTAGTTATTTCTGTAAAAAGTATATGAAAAATAAATATTCATCTCTAAGTTTACGTAAAAAAAGACATTTACGTTTAAGAAAAAAAATAACGGGAACTTCAGAAAGACCACGTTTAAATGTTTTTTATTCTAACAAACATTTTTTTGTTCAAATTATAGATGATCAAAAACAAATTACTTTATGTAGTGTTCATAGTAAAGAAATTGAAGCTCAAACGGTTAACAAAGATGTTGCTGCGCAGATTGGAAAAATTATTGCTCAAAAAGCTTTAAAAAAAGGAATTAATTGTGTTGTTTTTGATCGTGGGGGTTTTTTGTATCACGGAAGAATTAAAACTTTAACTGAAAACGCTAGAAAAGAAGGGTTAAGATTTTGATGAAAGAAAATTATAATAAAACTAAACAAGAAGCTAATCAATTCAAAAAAAATATTTTTGAAGAAAAAGTAATTCAAATAAAAAGAATTACTAAGGTTGTTAAAGGTGGTCGTCGTTTTCGATTTTCTGCTTTAGTTGTTGTAGGTAATAAAAAAGGAAAAGTAGGATTTGCTACTGGTAAAGCTCAAGAAATTTTAGAAGCTATTAAAAAGGCTTTAGAAAAAGCTAAAAAACAATTAATTGATGTTCAATTGGCTCAAGGTTCTACTATTTTTCATGAAATTATAGGTGTTTTTGGCTCTACTAAAATTATTTTAAAACCTGCTTCAGCAGGAAAAGGCATTATCGCTGGAGGAAAAGCTGCAAGAACGATTTTTGAATTAGCTGGTATAAATGATATTTTAGCAAAATCTTTTGGTTCTAGAAATTCCATAAATGTTTTAAAAGCAGTTGAAAACGGTTTAAAAAAAATAAGAAGTATTAAACAAATCGAACAAATTAGAGGAATTTCTTTAATTGAAAAATTCAAGGATTATAAAAATGAAAAAAATAGAAATCACATTAAATAAAAGTTTAATTGGAAGAACACCCAACCAAATAAAAAATGCTTATGCTTTAGGGTTAAGAAAGATTAATCAAAAAGTTATAAAAAAAGATATTGCCATTATTCAAGGAATTATTAAAAAAATTAATCATTTAGTTTCTATTAAAGAAATTATTGAAAAGGAAAATTAAAAATGTTAAATTCATTAAAACCTGTTAAAGGTTCAAGGAAAACAATTAAGCGTTTAGGAAGAGGTCCTGGTAGTGGTAATGGTAAAACTTCAGGAAGAGGTTCTAAAGGACAATTATCTCGTTCAGGAGGAAATGTTAGAATAGGATTTGAAGGCGGACAAACTCCTTTTTTTCAAAGAATTCCGAAAAGAGGTTTTCATAATATCAACAAAAAAGAATATTCACTAGTTAATTTACAAGATTTAGAGATTTTTGAGGATGGAACTTTAGTCAATAGAGAAATTTTAATTAAAAATAAGATTATTAAAAAAAATACATTATTAATTAAAATTTTATCTAAAGGTAATTTTACTAAAAAATTGACTGTTCAAGCATCTAAGTTTTCTAAAAAATCAAAAGAAATTATTGAAAAAAATGGCGGAATTGTAGAAATATTAAATTAAATTTGGAGTAAAATATGAAAAAAATAATTAATTTTTTTTCAAATAAAAAAGATATAATTAAAAAAATTTTTTTTACTTTATTTATTATTTTTATTTATGTTGTAGGTGCTAATCTTTATATTCCTTTTCTTCCGGAAAGTAAGTATGAGTTAATTATTTCACACCAAAAATTACCTTTTTTATTTGGTTTTTTAGGAGAACATTTTAATACTTTATGTATTTTATCTTTAGGAGTTATGCCTTATATTACTTCGTCTATTTTTGTTCAGATTATGCAAAAGTTCTTTTTACCTTTGAAAGAATGGTCAGAACAAGGAGAAAAAGGTAAATATAAAATGAGTATATTTACTAGAGTTTTAACTTTTTTTTTCGCTATAGCTCAAAGTTTAGCTTTAATTTTAAATTCCAAAGTTTTTTATCCAAATGATGATTTGTTTTTGATAATACAAACGTTATTTTTTTTAATTGTTGGTGCATTTATTTGTATTTGGTTATCAGATTTAATAACTTCTAAAGGAATTGGTAATGGAGTTTCTCTTTTATTGGTTTTAAGTATAAGTAAAGAAGTTTTTAATCTTTTTAAATTTTTAATAAAAGGCGACGGTAATATGGGTATTACTGAGAGAATAATTATATTATTTTTATTCTTTCTTTTGTTAATTTTAACTGTTATTTTGTCTTCTTCTTATTTAAAAATTCCTATTCAATATACTACTAAGGTTAATAATGATAGTAAATTAGAAAGAAATATCCCTATTAAGGTTAATGTAGTTGGAGTTTTGCCTATTATTTTAGCTAATACTTTATTAAATGTTATTCCTATTTTTAGTGTTTTCTTTAGTAAAGAAAGTTCTTTCAATAAATTTGCAAAAATTTTTGTCGAATCTAGACATTATTTAGGGATAGGATTTTTTGTTTATCTTTTATTAATTATTTTATTTTCTTTTTTTTCAGTTTTTATGATTATTCAACCTAATGAAATTTCTGAAAGTTTATCAAAACAAGATGCTTTTTTAGAAAGTGTTAAACCAGGAACAGAAACTGTTTATAAGATTACTTATGAATTATTTAGAGTTACAATTGTAGGAACTATTTTACTGACTTTATTAGCTGCTTCGCCAGATTTAATTGGATATTTTTTCTCAATTCCAAAAAATTTTAAATTCGGTGGTACTAGCCTTTTGATTATTGTAGGTGTTGTTTTTGATTTTATACAAAAAATAACTTCTAAAACGAATATTCAACAGATGTATGATAAATTGTTTTAATAATAAAATAAAAAAATACTAATTAATTTTTTTATTTTATTTATTTTCGGAGAGGTTTGGTTATATTTATAATGTTATTTATTAAAACTTCAAATGAAATTGTTATAATGAGAGAAGCAGGAAAGATTTTATCTGTTATTAGAAAAAAGTTATTCAATTTTGTAAAAGCTGGAATTTCAACTTTTGAACTAGATATTATTGCTCGAGATTTAATGGCAGAAAATGGAGTTGTTTCTGCTTTTAAAGGTTATAAAGGATTTGGCGGTTATACTTGTATATCTGTTAATGAAGTGGTTGTTCATGGTTTGCCTTCTAAAGATGTAATTTTAAAATTAGGTGACATAGTTACTATTGATATCGGTATTAAACATAAAAATTATTATGTTGATTCCGCTTATACTTGTTCTTTAGGTAAGGTACCTAAAAAAGTTCAGAATTTTTTAGATAATACTGAAAAAGCTTTATTCGAAGGAATAAAACAAGTTAAAAAAGGTAATTATGTTTCAGATATTTCTATTGCTATTGAGAAAATTGGTTTAAAATATAATTACGGAATAATAGAAGTGTTTTCTGGACATGGAATAGGAGCTCAACTTCACGAAGAACCTTATATTTTTAATTTTAATTATACTCAAAAAGACTATTTGTTGAAACCAGGTATGATTTTTTGTATTGAACCTATGTTTACTTTAGGAGGGAAAAACGTTAAAATAAAAGAAGATGGATGGACAGCTTTTACTTCTGATTATAGTTTGAGTGCTCATTTTGAACATACAATTTTAGTTACTGAAGAAGGATATGAAATTTTAACATTATAAATATAAATTAATTATTATAAAAAATTATTGTAGAAAGATATTATTGTGAATATATGAATGAAAAAAAAAACGATATTGAAAGTGATGATGCTTTAGTTATTAAAATTTTACCAAATACTAAGTTTCAATTAAAATTATCCAATGGAAAAATAATTATTGCTTATATTTCTGGAAAAATGAGAACTAATAATATTCGTATTTTATTAGGAGATTTAGTTAAAGTAGATCAAAAAGGACGTATTATTTTTCGTTATATTAACAAAAAATGATAATTTTTTAATTTTTGTTAAAAATTATTAAGGAGAATTTGAAAATGAAAGTTAGAGCTTCTGTTAAGAAACGTAGTGATGATGATATTATTGTTAGACGTAAAAAAAGAGTATATATTATTAACAAAAAAAAACGTCGTAATAACCAAAGACAAGGATAATATGAAAAACATGAAAGGAGAAAAACAAACATGGCAAGAGTAGAAGGAGTAGATTTACCTCTTAATAAAAGAATAGTAATAGCTCTTACTTATATTTTAGGTATTGGAAAAAACCAATCAAAAAAAATTTTAAAAAAATTGAATATTGATGAAAATATTCGTGTAAACCAATTGACTGAAGAACATTTATCTAATATTAGAAATGAAATTGTTTCTTCTAAAATAATTGTCGAAGGTGAATTGAGAAGTAAAGTTTTTTCAGATATTAAACGTTTAATAGAAATTAAATGTGATAGAGGGATTAATCATAGAAGAGGATTGCCGGTTCGCGGACAACATACTAAGAATAATGCTAAAACAGCTAAAAAAAATAGAACAATTAAAGCGACTCTGAATATGAATAACAATAAAAATAAAAATATTAAAAATAATAATAAAAGAGGAAGTTAATTATGTCTCAAAAGAAAAAGAATAAACGTAAGAAAATAAAAAAAATTCTTCCTTTAGGAAAAGCTCAAGTAAAAATACAAACTAATTTTAGTAATACTATTATTAATATCACTGATATGAAAGGAAATACTATTGTTTGTGGTTCTGCTGGACATGTAGGTTTTTCTGGTTCTAGGAAGTCTACTGCTTTTGCTGCTCAACAAATAGTAAAAAAAGTTGTTTTATCAGCTAAAGAACAAGGAGTTCAAAGGGTAGAAGTTTTTGTAAAAGGTCCTGGTTCTGGTAGAGAAAGTTCTATTCGTTTTTTAAAAGAATTAGGTTTGGAAGTTCTCTCTATTACGGATAATACTCCTATTCCTCACAATGGTTGTAGGCCTCCTAAACGTCCGAGAGGATAGAAAAACAATAGTAGAAGGGTATTAAAATGGAAAAATTAAAATTTATAAAACCTGTTATGACTGTTGATGAAGCAGATGGGAATGATTTATTTAATAAAAAATTCATTGTTAAACGTTTAGAAAGAGGTTTTGGTGTTACTCTTGGAAATTCTTTAAGAAGAGTTTTACTTTCTTCTTTACCTGGAGCTTCGATTGTGAATGTTTATATTGAAGGTATTGAACATGAATTTAGTGTAATTCCTGGTGTTTACGAAGATGTTATGTCTATTGTTTTAAATTTAAAAAAAGTTATTTTAGCTGTGGATTCTTCTGAAGAAGATTTTGAACAAAGATTAGAAATAGATGTTACAGGCGAAAGAGTTGTTACTGCAGCTGATTTTAAACCTGTGGATGGGATTAAAGTTATCAATAAAGAACAAGTTATTGCTCGTATTTCAGGAAAAGATACTCGTTTTAAAATGGAAGTAACTGTTAGAAAAGGTATGGGTTATGTAGGTTCTGAAGGGAATAAAATTTATAATAAAAATCGTTTTGGAGTTATTCCTATCGATTCCATTTATACTCCTATTTCAAGTTTTGCTTTTAATGTAGAACAAAAGTTAAATAATAAAGAAGAATTAACTATGAAGATAGAAACTAATAAATCTATTACAGCGAAAGAAGCATTAGCTACTGCTGCTAAAATTTTAATTGATCATTTAAATGTTTTATTAGAATTATGCGAAAAAGTTCAAAATAATAATTTTATTTATGAACCTAAAGTGGAAAGTTATAATCATGTTTTAGATTTAAAAATTGATCAATTAGAGGTATCTGTTAGATTATTTAATAGCTTAAAAAATTCAGGGATTAATACTGTTAAAGAATTAGTAAATTACAGAGAAAAAGATATTATGAAATTAAACAGTTTAGGAAAAAAATCTTTTGAAGAATTAAAACAAAAGATGGAAAAATTAGATCTTTTTTTTAAAAATGAATGATAATAAATAATGAATATTATTTCAAATTTATTTTATAATTTTATATTTGATAATAAAAAGGAGTTAATATTATAATGTCTTATAGTAAATTGAGACGTAATACGTCTCAAAGAAAAGCTTTATTAAGGAATTTAGTATCTAATGTTATAAAATATGAACGAATTTTTACAACTGAGTCTAAAGCAAAGGAAACTTCAAAGATATTAGATAAATTAATTACTTTAAGTAAAAAAAACACTTTAGATGCAAGACGTAGAGCATTGCTTTGGATTTATGACAAAAAAATAGATAATAATAAAACTGTTTTACAAAAATTATTTACAGATATTTCTTTAAAATATAAAAATAGAACAAGCGGATATACAAGAGTTTTGAAAAGTAGTGATTTTCGTAGAGGAGATTCTTCGCATATGGCTTGGCTTTTTTTAGTTTGATTTTTGAAAATAATTTTTTAATAAAATATTAAAAAAATAAAAATAAGCAAATTAAAAATAAGTTAATTTTTATTTTTTTGTTTATGTTTTTTATTTAAATTTTATTAAAATTTTAAAAGAAAGAAATTAATTATAAGTGATAATTGTTAAAAATTTAGATTTTAAATACAAAGATAAAATAATTTTTCATAATTTGAATTTTATAATTAATTCTGGTCAATGGATTTCTATTATAGGTGAAAATGGTTCTGGTAAATCTACATTGGCTAAAATTTTAACTGGTTTATTGCAATTACAAAAAGGAGAAATTCTAATTAATAATATTTCTTTAACAGAAGATAATTTAATTGATTTACGTTCTTCTCTTGGTATTATTTTTCAAAACCCTGATTATCAATTTGTAGGTTTTGATGTAAGAAGTGATATTGCTTTTGGGTTAGAAAATAAACAATTAAAAAGATCTGAAATCGAAAAAAAAATTCAAAAATATTCTTTAATGTTAGGTATTGAAGAATTATTAGATAAAAAACCTCAAGAATTATCTGGAGGACAAAAACAAAAAGTCTCTATTGCTTCAGTACTTGCTATGGAACCAGAAATTATTATTTTTGATGAACCTACTGCTTTTTTAGATCCAAAAGGAGCAAAAGAAATTCAAAATATTATTCAAAATATTCATAAACAAAAAAATAAAATTTTAATAACTATTACTCATGATTTATCTTTTGCTTTAAAAAGTGATAAAATAATGGTTTTACAAGAAGGAATTTTGGTAAAATATGAAAATTCTTATAAATTTTTAAAAGATTTTGATTTTTTAAATAAATTTTTTCCTAATTTGCCTTTATCTTTGCAACTTTATTTTTTATTATTTAAAGATCAAAAAATTGATAATCAAAATAAAAAGTTTTTTAATAAGTTAAAGGATGTTTTATGGCAATATATTTTAAAAATGTAACTTTTTATTATAAAAAAGATAAAAAACAAAATTGTGCTTTAAAAAATATTAACTTAAAAATAGAAGATAAAGGTGAAGTTATTGCTTTATTAGGAAAATTAGGTTCTGGAAAATCTACTTTAGTTCAATTAATGAATGGTTTATTGATTCCTTCTGAAGGAAATATAGAAATTTTTCAAAATAAAATAAATTCTAAAACTTCTTCTCAAAATTTAATTCCATTAAGAAAAAAAATAGGTTTAGTTTTTCAGTTCCCGGAATATCAATTATTCGAAACAACAGTTTTAAAAGATGTTATGTTTGCTCCTAAAAATTTTGGAAAAAGTGATTATGAAGCTAAATTAAAAGCTATTGAAGTGTTAAAGCAAGTTAACATTAACGAAGAATTATTCAATTCTTCTCCTTTTCAATTATCAGGCGGACAACAAAGAAAAGTTGCTATTGCTGGTATTTTAGCAATGGAGCCTTCTATTTTGATTTTAGATGAGCCTACTAGAGGATTAGATGTTAAAAATAAGAACGAAATAATTAATATTTTAATGACAAAAAATCGTAAAGAAAAAAAAACTATTATTTTTATAACTCACGATATGGATTTAGTTTCTGAATTTGCTGATAAAGTTATTTTTTTAGAAAAAGGAGAGATTGTTTTTTTTGGTTCTAAAAAAGAATTTTTTTTAAATGAAGAAATAAAACATAAAAATATAGAACAACCTGAAACTTTTAAAATTTTAAAATTTTTAGAAGAAAAAATAGATATTCCTTTTTATCCTAAATATTCTTTAAAAGAAATTTATCAATATTTAAAAAAATTTTTTAGAGGGAAAAAATAGTTGGATGAAAAATATTTATAATAATAAAAAAAATTATTATGTTGAAGAAAATAAATTTTTTTTATATCGTATAAATCCTGCTATAAAAATTATTTTAACTATTTTGATGTTTAAAATTATTTTTAGTTTAAAAATTGACTTTTCTCAAAATAGTATTTATTTATATATGCATATTTTTCTTTTTATTTTTTTTATTTGTGTTTTATTTTGGTTATTAATGTCTATTAATTTTTCTTTAAAAAAATTATTTTATCAAATCTTTAATTTTAAATTTCTTTTTCTTTTTAGTTTAATTATTCATTCATCATTTCAAATACCTGGTTATGTTAATCGTAGTGATTATTTTGAAATTTATATATGGAAAAATTTTTTTAATTTATTTTTGATATTTTTTATATTTTTTTGTTTATTTTGTTTTTTTATAAAAAATAAAATTTATAAAAAAATTTATTGGTTTTTGAATTTTTTCTTTTTTTTAATTTTACCTTTGTTAATTCATTATGGTTATATTTCCATTGGTTTTTTTCAAAAAATATATTTGCAAAGCATTTTTTTAAAAAAAAAGGATTTGTTTCAAATTTTTTTAATTTTTATTCGTATTTTATTGTTACTGATAGTTAATATTTTGATAAATCAAACTACTTCTTTTATAGAAATTAATGATGGATTAGAAATACTCTTAAAACCTTTAAAAAAAATTAAATTTCCTGTAGAAATTTTTTCTATTATGTTGTCTTTAATTTTTATGTCTATTCCTTTCTTATTAGAAGAAACGCAAAAAATTTTTAAAGCGCAGTTATCTCGTGGTTTGAATTTTTACACTAATAATTTTTTTAAAAAAATTTATTATTTAATTTCTCTATTAATTCCTATTTTTATTTTATCTTTTAAAAAATCTTTTGTTTTAGCTAATGCTATGGAAAGTAGAGGATTTGTTTTAGGGCAAGAACGTACTAAGTTAGCTAATTATAAAATTTTAAAAAAAGATTATTTTATATTAATTATTATTTTTTTGTTTTTTGTTATAAGTTTTTTTTAATTAAAATAATTTTTCGGAATTGATTGTATTAAATTTACTATCAAACAAAATATTAATAATTAATAGTCAAAGGGGTTTTTGAGATTGCAAAATTTTACTTATAAAATGATTTTGAGTTATAATGGAACTGGTTATTATGGTTATCAAAAACAAAAACAAACTAAATTAATTACTATTCAGTCAGTTTTAGAAAATTCTTTATTTAAATTAACAAAAAAACAAATTAAAACTTTTGCTGCTAGTCGGACAGATAAAGGTGTTCATGCTGAAGGACAAGTTGTTCATTTTTCATTATCATTTTTTATTTTTGAAAATGTATTAAAATTTAATTTAAATAAAATTTTACCTGATTCTATTAAAATAATTGATATATGTTTAGTGAATGATAATTTTCATGCTCGTTATCATTCTAAATCAAAAATTTATAAATATGTTTTTTCTAAAAAACCTTTGAATCCTTTTGATTATTTTTTAAAAGTTTATTTTGATTATCTTGATTTTGAAAAAATTTCTAAAGCTATGTGTGTTTTTGAAGGAGAACATGATTTTTCTTTATTTACTACTAATAAAGATAAAAAAAAATCAACAGTAAAAAAAATTTATCGCTCTTTTTTAGCAGAAACGCAAGAAAAATATATTTTATTTTTTCATGGAAAAGGTTTTTTAAGAAAAATGATTTTATTATTAGTTGGATTTTTAATTCAAATTGGTCAACAAAAAAGAAGTTTGTCTGAATTAAAGGATAAATTAAATTTGAAAACGAATCAAAAGTGTTTTTTTGCTGCTCCTGCTAAAGGTTTATATTTAAGTCAAATTTTTTATTAATATATTTTTTTTAATATAAAGAAAGAAGAATAATAAAAATGTTTATTTCTTTTGAAGGTGGCGAATCTACAGGAAAAACTACTTTAGCTAATTTTTTAGTTAAAAAATTATCTATTAATTATCAAGTTATTTTTACTAAAGAACCTGGAGATGGAATTTTTAATTCAAAAATTAAAAATATTTTATTTGATTTTTCTAATGAAATAGATATAATTACAGAATCTTTATTGTATGCAGCTGATAGAAATGAACATTTAACAAAAGTAATTATCCCTGCTTTGAATGATAAAAAAATTGTCGTTTGTGATCGATATTTAGATTCTTCTATTGTTTATCAAGGATTTGTTGGTGGAGCGGAAGAAGAATGGTTAAAAAAAATTAATTATAAAGCTTCTATAAATTTACCCGATATTACTTTTTATTTAGATTTAGATCCTAAAATAGCATTAGAAAGATTATATAGAAATAGAAAAGATAAAATAGAATATTTTGATTTAAAAGATTTAAAATTTCATAATAAAATAAGACAAGGATATTTAAATCTTTGTAAAAAGTATCCAAAAAGAATTTATAAAATAGATGTAAATTCAAATTTATTAAATATTCAAAATATAATACAAAAAAAAATTGAAAAATTATTAAAAAGCAAATTATGAATAATTATAAATACTTATTAGATAAGTTTAAAATTATTATTAAAAACAAAAAGTTAACTCATTTTTATTTGATAGAAGGAAAAAATTTTATAGAGCAAAAAAAAATCGCTATTGGATTGATATATGAATTTTTTAAAACCGAAAATCATTCAGAAAAATTAAAAAAATGTATTGAAAAATTGTGTTATCCTAATATTTATCATTTAGGAATAAATGAAGAAGAAATTAAAAAAGAACATATTTTAAATATGCAAAAATATTTTTTTCATACTTCTTTTTTTCAAAAAAAAAAAGTTTGTTTAATTGCTAAAGCTGAAAATATTTCTTATCAGGCTTCTCATAGCTTACTTTATTTGTTAGAAAATCCTGTTAATGAAAATTTTTTATTTCTTTTATTAACTAGTGATCGTTATCTTTTGATACCTACTATTGTTTCAAGGGCTCAAGTTTTCTCTTTAGAATTAATGAATAATAAAAATGTTAATTTAGAAAGTGATTATTTTGTAAATAATAAATTAGATAAAGACAATTTGGATCGTTCTTTATTTATTTTGTTAAATCGTTCTAAAACAAGAGAATCAAATTTTTTATTAAGTTCTTATTATTGTAATTTTAAAAAATTTTTTTTGTTTTTTTTGGATAATTTCCCGTTTTTTATGGATAAAAAAAAATTATTTTTTTTTATAAGAAATATTTCAGATGAATGTAAATTTTTTTTTGAAGATTTTTTATTTGTTATTACTATGTTTTTTTTGGATTTAAATTATAAAAAAAATAATTTAAATATCATTTTTCCTTTAAATTTTTTAAATTATTTTTGTGAGAAAAATAAAATATCTATTGAAAAAATTAATAATATTTTGTATATTTGTAAAGAATTAGAACAAAAAAATAATATTTTAGATGATTTAGTTTGTTTTATAATGTTTTTGATAAAAATAGAAAAAATTTTTAAGAAGGAATTTTAATTTTTTTAAATTGAAAAATTAATATAATGGTTATAATACAAAAAACTTTTACTGAAAAAAAATCTATTTTATATTTAGTATCCACCCCTATAGGAAATATTTCAGATATTAGTTTAAGAGCTTTGCAAATTTTGAAAGAAGTAGAAGTTATTTTTTCTGAAGATACTAGAATAGCTAGAAAATTATTAAATTTTTATAATTTTAAAACTCCTTTAATTTCTTTTTATGAATATAATGAAAAAAAACGTATTAAAGAAATTTTATTTTTATTAGAACAAGGAAAAGATTTAGCTTTAATTAGCGATGCTGGAACACCTTTAATAAGTGATCCAGGTTTATGCTTAGTTAAAGAGGTTAAAAAAGCTGGTTTTCATGTTACTGCTATTCCTGGAGCTTCAGCTTTTTTATCTGCTTTTATTATGTCTTCTTTTGAATCGCCTTTTTGTTTTTTAGGATTTTTGCCTAAAAAAAAACAACAAAAGCATGTTTTTTTACAAAAATATCGTTTTTTTAATGGTAGTATTATTATTTATGAAACTTCTAAAAGATTATTAGATACTTTGTTTTTGATAAAAAAATGTTATAATAAAAGAAATATTTCAATTTCTAGAGAATTAACTAAAAAATTTGAAACTATTATAAACGGTGATATTGATGAAATTTTAAAACAAGATTTTATTTTAAAAGGTGAATATGTTTTGGTTATTGAGAAAAATAAATCATCTTATTCTGAGTTAGGATTAACTTTAGATGAGCATATTGATTTTTATTTACAACAGGGTTTCTCCGAAAAAGAATCTTTTTCTAAAGTTGCTAAATACAGAAAAATTTCTAAAAAAGAAATTTATAAAAAATATAAAATTTTAAATAAATAATTAATTTAAAATAAATTTATAAAATAAAAAGAGGTTAAAATTGTATTTTGGATAAAAATAAAAAAAATTTTTATATTTCTACTTCTATTGTTTATTCTTCTTCTATGCCTCATATTGGTAATTTATATGAAATTATTTTATCAGATGCAATAGCCCGTTTTAAAAGAATGGATGGTTATGATGTTTATTTTCAAACAGGAACTGATGAACATGGGCAAAAAATCCAACAGAAAGCTATTCAACAAAATTGCACACCTAAAGAATATGTTGATTTTTTTTCTTTGGAAATTGAAAAAATTTACAAGAAAATGAATATTAATTATGATTATTTTGTAAGAACTACAGATTCTGTTCATAAAAATATTGTTCAAAAAATTGTAAAAAAATTTTTTGAACAAAAAGATGTTTACTTGGGAACTTATGAAGGATGGTACTCTGTTTTCGAAGAAAGTTATATTTCTGAAAAAGATTTAATAGATGGAAAAACTGCTTCTGGAGAAACTCCTATTTGGGCTAAAGAACAGGTTTATTTTTTTAAATTATCTAACTATCAGAAAAAATTTTTAAAGTTTTTAGAAAAAAACGATGATTTAATTTTTCCTGAACAAAGAAAAAAAGAAATTTTAAATTGGTTAAAAGAACCTTTACCGGATTTATCAATTACTCGTACTTCTTTTAAATGGGGAGTCGAATTAGATTTTGATCCTAAACATATAGTTTATGTTTGGGTAGATGCTTTGATGAATTATATTACCGGTTTAGGGTATGATCCTTCTAAGTCTTTAGAAGAACAATGTGAAAAATTTTCAAAATATTGGCCTTGTGAACTTCATGTTATAGGTAAAGATATTAGTAGATTTCATCTTGTTATTTGGCCTATTTTTTTGATTGCTTTAGGTTTACCTTTACCTAAACATTTTTTAATTCATCCTTGGATTTTGTTTAATAATAAAAAAATGTCTAAATCTATTAATAATGTTATTTATGAAAAAGATTTATTGAAATTTGTTTCAGTAGATGCTATTAGATATTTTGTTTTACACGAAATTCCTTATAATGATGATGGAATAATAACTTATGATATTTTCTTCCAGGTTTATAATGCTGATTTAGCAAATACATTAGGTAATTTATTAAGCAGAACTATAGGGCTTATTTGTAAATATCGTGGTGGAAAATTAAATAAAATTTCTAATTTAAATTTTAAAAAAGAAAGCGAAATTAATTTATCTCAAAAATCTTTAGAAACTTTACCTATTATTCGTGATTTAATGAAAAAATTTAAAGTTGGTGATTCTTTAGAAAAAATTATGCAATTAGCTAGATTATGTAATAAGTATATTGATTTAAATCAACCTTGGAATTTAATTAAGGAAAATAAATTAGAAGAATTGGATGTTTGTTTATATAATTTAATAGAAACAATACGATTTATAGGTATTTTATTAAAACCTTTTTTACCTGAAACTGCTGAAGATATTTTAAAGCAAATTAAATCTGAGTCAGATAGTTTTGAAAGTTTGAATTTTTTTGGCTTAACTAAAAGTAAAACCTTAGAAAAAGGAAATAAAATATTTTCTCGTTTTGAGAAAACGGATTTTTTTTAATTATTTTTGAATTTTTTATATTAAAATATTTATTGGGGATGTATAATGGTCTTGCCAAAGCTAAAAGTAGTTTTATTTAGCATGTCTGGGCGCGAAATGATACCTAGTTATGAGTGATTTAACGCATCACGAACATTATGATAATATGTTACTTCATATTCTTGGCTTTTGAAACGAAAGAATGAAAAGTTACAGCAAAGAATAAAAGCGGGTTGAGGAGAAATTCATATCCAAAAAGATCACGCCAGAAGAATGACTCACACGGATAACCTTATTAAATGAGGCTAAATGCAATAAACGGGGTAATTAAATTACTAAACAGAAATGAATTGAAACTGTGTTTTTGAAGTTTTTTGATGTTTAAAATAGGATATGAATATCAAAATTATCAATGTTTTTCCAAAAAACATCCTAGGGTTTGGAACCTAACTTTGAACCTACCTTTATATAATTAGATAGATCTTCAGTGTTATATAG
>NZ_JBIPDD010000004.1:0-15261 GCF_046896035.1 Candidatus Phytoplasma palmae
AGGGGCTTAGATTAATATCTAGTAATAGAAAAACGGTCTAATTCTATCTCGATTGCATACAGAATACAAAATTTATGGCATCCATTATTAACTCCTTTTCTTATAATGATGACTTTAGGGATTGCTTTAAATTTTATAGGCCAAAAAATACCATTTTTGAATAAATTGGGTTTAGGGTTTATTTTATGTATAATAGTACCTTCTTATTTAGTTAGAGAAGGATATATACATTATTGGATTGCCGAATATTTTGATAAAATGTTTTTTAATAAACCAGCTTTACGTGATCAAGGAATTGGTATAAATTTCTCTCAATTTTTTATAACTATAGTTATTGCTGGTAGTATTTGTAGCGTAGAAGGTTCATTATTAAAACGATCTATAAAAAAATTTATTCCTTTAACTTTAATAGCTATAGGTAGTTCTATTTTAATCACAGGTTGTTTAGGTTATCTTTTAAATTACAGATGCCCAAGCATTTTCTCTCATAAATCTAGAGGATCTTTTTTTGATTCTATATTTTTTGTAGCTGTGCCTTTAACTAATGGAGGGACTAATTTAGGAATAAATGGTTTTGCTAATTCACTTTACTATGATTACTTTCGAAGAGATGCTTCGCTAATAAGAACTGCTATTATAGCGCCTTTAATTCTAGCAAGAGTTTTAAGTATCTTTTTTGCAGGTTTACTGACTGTTTCTTTAGATAAAACTGAATTTAGTGGTAGAGGAAATTTAGAAAAAAATAGTTATGGTTCAAGAAGATCAGGTTCAGATGATAAAATGGCAAATATACAAAGTATAGGATCCGGCATGTTAATTGTTTTCGCTTTTTATTCTATAGGAAATATGTTGAATACATATATTGTTGAAAATGCAGGCGTAAAATTTAAATTAGATGCTATGGTTTATGTAATAGCTATTTTATTAATTATAAAAATATTTAATATTTTACCAGAAGAAGAACAAATACACGTAGGTAAAGCTGGTAACTTTATGACTAAAATATTTACTGCTCCTGTTTTGGCGGGATTAGGTTTAACTACAAATTTCAATGAACTTATGAATTGTATTATAGATAAAAACATTTTATTAATGGTTATTATGTCGTTTTCTACAGTAATATTAATAACATTCTGTTTGTCTAAAATTTTTAATTTCTATCCATTAGAAGCTGCTTTAACAGCTGGAATTTGTTCTCATAGTATTGGTGGAACTGGAAATATTGGTGTAATGTCAATCAGCAATAGAATAAATTTATTACCATTTGCTATGATAGCTACAAGAATAGTTGGTCCTATTATTTTTGCATTAGCAACTTTTTCTTTTGGTTTAATTTATAAATAAAATAATTTTTAAAATTTTAATATTCTTTTTTTATTTATTAAATTTAGTTTGGTTTTAATATAAAATAAAATATATTTTTATTTTTTATTAAAATAATCAAATGTAAAAAGGAGAATTTATATTTTTCTTATGAATAAAACTAAAATTATTTGTACTTTAGGTCCTGCATCTTATGAAAAAAAAATTTTAAAAAAATTAATACTTTCAGGAATGAATATAGCTAGATTTAATTTCTCACATGCAAATTATGATCAAAGTAGACTTTTAATACAAAACATTAAAGAATTAAACAAAGAATTGAAAACTCATGTTGCTATATTATTAGATACAAAAGGACCAGAAATAAGAACTCATGAATTTGAAAAATTAACTAAAATAAAAAAAAATTCAATTGTTAGAATTACTTCTAAAGAAATTATCGGAAATGATAAAATTTTTTCAGTAAACTATAAAAATTTTTTTGAAGAACTGAAAATAGGGGACTCAGTTTTTGTAGACGATGGATATCTTTCATTAAAAGTAATTGATAAAGATGAAGAAAAAAAAGAACTAATAACTAAAGCCGAAAACACTCATTCAATTAAATCACGTAGGGGAATAAATGTTCCTAATGTAGATTTAAAATTGGATTTTTTATCTAAAAAAGATATTGAAGATATTAAATTTGCTATAAAAGAAAATTATGATTTTATCGCTGCTTCTTTTGTAAGAACATCAAATGATATTCAAGAAATAAAAAATATTTTAAAAGAAAACAAAAACCAAATAAAAATTATTGCAAAAATAGAAAATCAATTAGGGTTTGACAATTTAGATGAAATTTTAGAAGTAGCAGATTCTATTATGGTAGCAAGAGGAGATTTAGGAATAGAAGTAGATGGAGAATTAGTACCTTCATATCAAAGCACTATGATTGAAAAATGCCTAAAAAAAGGTAAACCAGTTATAGTAGCAACACAAATGTTAGAATCAATGCAAAAAAATCCTAGACCTACTAAAGCTGAAATATCAGATGTTTTTAATGCTGTTCGAGAAGGAACTACAGCAACAATGCTTTCAGGTGAATCTGCTTCAGGAAAATATCCTGTTGAATCTGTTCAATATATGAGCAAAATAAATAATCAATCTGAAAAAAAATTAAATTATAAATATTTTGCATCTCTATATAAAGCCCAAACAATTAAAGAACAATTATTATTAAACGCTGTTATTCTTGCTTTTAACATTCCAGCAAAAGCTATTATAGTTGATAATTTTGAAAATGCTTTAAATATTTCTAAATTTCATCCATCAATTTGTGTTTTTGCAATTGTAACCAACATTAAAGAAGCAAATCTTTTAAGTTTAAATTTTGGAATAATAGCAGTTTTAAATAGAAAAGAATTAATAAATAAAATAAATTTTTCAAACATAAAAGAAAAAGAATTATTAATTTTTATAAACAATAATAAAATTGAAATTAAAAATTTTAATAAAAATGATTTTATATAAAAAAAAATGAATTTTTTCATTTTTTTTTTATATAAATTTTTTTATTTTATCTTTCGAAACAATAAATTAACTCTTTTACCTAAATAAAAAGGTAATTCAAAAGGAAAAATTTTTTCAAGTTTAAAATGAAAAAAATTTTTAGTTTTTTCTAAATCTTTTTCATAAAAAGGACCTTTCATAGCTATAAAATAACCTTTTTTTTTAGTTACTTTAGAAGCTAAATTAAAAATTAATTCAAAATTTCCTAAAGCTCTAGCAACAACGAAATTATATTTTTTATTATGTTTTTCAATTCTTTCATTAAAAATAAAAACATCACTAAGATTTAAAATCTTAACAATAAATTTCAAAAAAACTATTTTTTTTAAACAAGATTCAATTAAAAAAATTTTCATTTTAGGATAAAAAATTTTCAAAGGAATACTAGGAAAACCTGCTCCTGTTCCTAAATCACATAAACTTCTCTTTTTAAAACAATCACAACCAATAATTTTAGTTAATAATAAAGAATCATAAAAATGTTTAATATATACATCCTTTGTTGAAACTAAAGAAGTTAAATTTATTTTTTCATTAAATTTATTTAAATGTAAAAAATATAATCTAAATTTTTCTAATTGTTCATGTTTTAAATTAAATTGTTCTTTTAAATTTTGCTCAAACATTTTTATACCTTTGCAAATAAACATGAAGAATAGAAATATCAGAAGGATTAACACCTAAAATTCTTGATGCTTGACCTAAATTATTAGGTTTAACTATTGTTAATTTTTCTTTCGCTTCCATAGATAAATTGTTAATTTTAAAATAATCAACTTCTAAAGGAATTTTTTTCTTTTCCAAAGAAGAAATTTTTTCTACTTCTTTGTAAGACTTTAAAATATAATCCTCATATTTAATTTGAATTTCTACTTGCTCTAAAACTTCTAAAGAATATTTCTTATTTAAAAAAAAATCTATAATTTGATGATTTATTTCTGTTCGTTTTAATAATTTATAAAGATTAGTATTTTCTTTAATTTCAGAAGAATTATGTCTTCTTAAATATTCATTATTTTTTTCATTATTTTTAACAATAATTGTTTTTAATTCTTTTTTTAGTAAATTTATTTGATAATTTTTTTCTTCTAATTGACGATAAAGAATTTCATCTATTAAACCCATTTGATAAGAATATTTATATAAACGTAAATGAGAATTATCATGCCTCAATAATAAACGAAATTCTGCTCTAGAAGTTAACAAACGATAAGGTTCTTTTGCTCCTTTATTAATTAAATCATCAATTAAAACTCCTATATAAGCTTCATTTCTCTTTAAAAGAAAAATATCTTTATTTTGCATTTTTAAACTAGCATTTATACCAGCCATTAAACCTTGACAAGCAGCTTCTTCATAACCACTAGTACCATTAATCTGACCAGCAAAAAATAAATTTTCAATTTTTTTAGTTTCTAAACTATATTTTAATTGATTAGGATTGAAGGCATCATATTCAATAGCATAAGCATATTTAGTAATTTCCGCTCTCTCTAAAGCGGGAATTGTTTTTAAAATTTGTTCTTGAACTTCTTCAGGCATACTTGTAGATAAACCTTGCAAATACATTTCATCCGATTCTAAACTTTCCGGTTCTATAAAAAGTTGATGTTTTTCTTTATCGCAAAAACGAACTATTTTATCCTCAATTGAAGGACAATAACGAGGTCCTGTACCTTGAGAATAACCACCATACATAGAAGATTTATCTAAATTTTTTTTAATTAATCGATGAGTATCTTTATTAGTATGTAACAAAAAACAAGGTTTTTGAATTCCTAAACTTTTTATAACAGAAGGATAACTGAAAGTTTGAAACACAGGATCTCCAAATTGTATTGTTGTTTTTTCATAATCAATAGTATCTTTTTTAATTCTTGGAGGAGTACCTGTTTTTAAACGAATAATTTCAAATCCATAATCTTTTTTTAATTGATCACTAATATTATGAGTAGTAGGAGCATTATTAGGGCCTGAAATTATTCTTTTTTCTCCTATTAAAATGTTACTAGATAAATAAGTTCCAGTAGTTAAAATAACAGTTTTACTATAAATAATATTTCCATTATCTAATAAAACTCCTTCAACTTTATTATTTTTTATAATAAAATTATAAACTAATCCTTCTAATAAAGTTAAATTTGAAACTTTTTTTAACATTTTTAAAACAACTTTTGGATATTTAATTTTATCTATTTGAGCTCTTAAACTTCTAACAGCTGGACCTTTAGAAGTATTCAACATTTTCATTTGAATTTGAGAAAAATCTGCAGCTTTACCCATTAAACCTCCTAAAGCATCTATTTCTCTAACAACAACTCCTTTAGCTGGACCGCCAATAGAAGGATTACAAGGCATAAAGGCAATTTTATTTAATTTACCCGTAATTAATAAAGTTTTGTGTTTTTTAGATAAAGCCCAAGCTGCTTCTACTCCTGCATGACCCCCTCCAATAACAATACTTTCATAAAACATTTTTCTTTTCCTCTTACAACGCTACATTTTATATTTTTATCAATAAATAGATAAAAAAAATAAATAAAAAAATAATAAATAATTTATTTAATTACTTATTATTTTAGTTAATTACTTTTTTTTCTTTAATGTCTTCTTCTACTAAAGGTTCATATTCATTTTGTCTTTTAACAATATCTTCAAAAACATTTGGTCCTAAAATTTTTTTAACTTTAAAAATTAATTCATCCCATAATTTTTTTTTATAATTTAAAAAAACTTTATTTCCCTTAATTATAATATAAAAACAACAAAAAATGAAAAATAAAAATAAAAAAATAGAAAATATTAAAGAGTTATATTTATCATCAATAATGATATAACTAAAAACAAAAAAAACAACAGATAACAAAAAAAACAAAAAAATAAAAACAAAATTTTTTAAAATAATTTCCAAACGTTTTTTCAATATTTCATATAAAAATTTCATATATAAAATATTAATTTCTTTACAATATAATTTTATAAATTCGCAATAATAATTTTTCTCTACAAAAACTCTATATATATTACCTTTAATACTCCAAACAGTATATTGTTTCATTCCAATAAAATGAGAATAATATTTACTTTTTTCTAAAGAAAAAAATTCAATTTTTTTTTTTTTATTTTTTATTAAATAATTTTCTTCGCGAAAAGATTTTCCCTTAACGGAATCAAAAATAAAAGGAAAAAGTTCAATTTTATTTTTTTTTTTAAAAAATTTTAACAAAAAATTCATAATTTTTACAACTTTACTTTTTTTATTTTATTTTACAAAATATATTTTTTAATTTTTTTAAAACCTTTTATCAACCATTATCCACATAAAAATAAAACTTATGGCTGCTTCAATAAAGCCCTGACCAGATTCATTTTTTTTTATTGAATAATGGTTGACAAAAGGTTTTAAATTATCAGTTAAAAAATATTTAAAAATTACCTTTTTTTTCTAACAAAAGAAAAAAATTTCTTTAAAATTAATTCACTTTTTTCAGATAACAAACCTGTTTTTACAGATATATTTCTTAAATAAGGAACATTAGCAAAAGAAAAATAAACATTAGTTAAAAAACCCAATTTAAAATTAGAAGTACCAAAATATAATTTTCTAATACGAGTTTGTATTAAAGCACCTAAACACATAACACAAGGCTCTAAAGTAGTATAAATTGTAATATCTTCAAACCTATAATTTTTAGATTTATAATTTATTTTTTGCAAAACTAAAAATTCAGCATGAGCAAAAAATAATTTACTTTTTTTTGTACTATTGTGAGCCTTGGCGATTATTCTATCATTCAAAACAGCAATAGAACCAACAGGAACTTCACCTTTGAAAAAAGCTTTTTTAGCTTCTTTCAAAGCTTCTTCCATGAAAAAAAAATGTTTTTTATCCATAATACAAATTATACAATACATTATTTTATTTTTTATTTTAATAATTAAATTTTTTCATTGATTTTTATAAAATATAAAATTTAAAAAAATATTTTTTTAAATTTTAATAAATTTATGACACTTTTTGCAACGTGGTTCATGGTAATTTTTACCTCCAATTAAAACAATAGGATCATCACTTTTAGGAATTTTACCATCAACAATTCTCTGCGTTCTAGAAGCTTCTTTACCACAAACAACACAAAAAGACTTCAATTTAGTAACTTTATCAGATATAGATAATAAGTATTGCATAGAACCAAAAGGCCTTCCACAAAAATCTAAATCTAAACCACCAACAATAATATTAATTCCTTTATAGGATAAATCATTCAAAATTTTTTCAATTTGATTATCAAAAAACTGAACTTCATCTAATATTAAATATTCTGTTTTTTCATTAACAAAATTTAAAATTTCTAAACTTTTTTCAATAGTTAAAGAACGAAAAGTTTTTAAATCATGAGTTATCAATTCATCTTCAAAAGAATAACGATTATCTATCTTAGGTTTGAAAACTAAAAAACTAAAACAAGACAATTCTAAAAATTTAATTCTTTTAATTAATTCTGTTGTTTTTCCTGAAAACATAGGACCACATATTACTTCAACAAAACCTCTTTTTACTGACGAAAACATTTTATTTTTTTTAATTAAAAACCTTCCTAATTTAAATTATATTTATATTTTTTTATTTTTTTCTTGTTTTTTGTCACCAGAATTATAACGTTTATAAAATTTATCTATTTGTCCAGCTACAGTTACAAAATCTTGAGATCCTGTATAAAAAGAATGACAGTTAGAACAAGTTTCTATTTTCATTTTTTTGACAGTGGTACCAATTTGATATTTTTTATTACAAGTAACACAAGTAACTTCTATATCAAAAAAATCTGGTTGTTTTTTATTTTTTTTCATAAAATAATTCCTTTTTTTATATTTTTTTTTTAAAACACTAAGATAATTTTATCATTTAAAGTTGAAAATAAAAAATGAAAATTGAAAAATTATATTTTTTTTTCTTAAGAAAATTTTTTAGTTAAAAAAATAACTTTTTTACCAATTTCTTCTAAAATTTTTTCATTTTTATAATTGTTTAAAGCTTCATCTATTAAGTGAGCAACTTGAATAAATTCTTGTTCTTGAAATCCTCTTTGAGTCATAGCAGGAGTTCCTACCCTAATTCCGCTAGTTAAAGACATTTTTTCTTTATCAAAAGGAATAGCATTCATATTAACAGTAATATTAACTTTATACAAAATTTCAGCAGCTTTCTTACCGTTAAGGTAAGGAAATTTGTGCTTAATATCTATCAATAACAAATGATTTTCACTTGTACCACTAATTATACGATATCCTAATTTTTTAAGAGTGTATGATAAAATTTTGGAATTTTTAATTACATTTTGTTGATAAATTTTAAATTTTGGACTTAAAGCTTCCTCAAAAGCAATAGCTTTAGCAGCTATAACTTGCATTAAAGGTCCTCCTTGAATTCCTGGAAAAACACTTTTATTTATTTTATTCATAATTTCTTCATTATTGGATAAAATAATTCCTCCTCTAGGTCCTTTCAGAGTCTTATGAGTAGTAGAAGTAACTACATCTGCATTAGCTAAAAAAGGAGAAGGATGCAATCCACAAGCAACTAATCCAGAAATATGAGCCATATCTACCATAAAATATGCACCAACTTCATCAGCTATTTTTCTAAAAATATTAAAATCAATAATTCGAGAATAAGAAGAAGCACCAGCAATAATCAATTTAGGTTTCACTTCTTTCGCTATTTTTCTAACTTCTTCATAATCAATAACTTCTGTTTTAGGAGAAACATTATAACTATAAGATTTAAAAAAAATACCTGAAAAACTAATCTTAGTTCCATGAGTTAAATGACCACCAGATCTTAAAGACATTCCTAAAATAACATCATTTGGTTTCAATAATGCTTGAAAAACTGCCATATTAGCTTGTGAACCTGAATGAGGCTGAACATTAGCATATTTAACATTAAATAAAATTTTAGCTTTTTCAATCGCTATTTTTTCTATTTCATCTATATATTCGCATCCTTGATAATATCTATCATTAGGATAACCTTCAGCATACTTATTAGTTAATTCACTTCCTTGAGCTTCTAAAATAGAAGATGAAACAAAATTTTCAGAAGCAATTAAATTTAAATATTTTTTTTGCCTTTCTTTTTCTGATTCGATCAAACGATATATTTCATAATGATTATTTTTAATATTTTTCATATTTTACCTTTTTTTAAAAACACTCTTTTGCGTATTTATTTTATATTAAATTATTAAAAAAATTATTTTATTTTAATTGAATATTTAACTTGTTAATAAATCTTAATTTTTTATATAAAAAATTACATAAATTAAATCTATTTTTCTTGGAAAAATAAGTTCAATTTTAAAAAATCAATTTAATATAATTATAAATTAAAAACAAAATATTATTTAACAATAATTTTAACAAAATTTTTTTTAAACAAGTAAATAAAATAAATATTAAAAATTACTAAATCCAATTCTAAAAGAAAAAAATAAAGTACTTTAATACTAGTAAATTTTCATTTTTAAAAAACTTTTAAAAGATATTAAATTATTAAAATATTATAGATGAAAGATCATCTTAATATTATTCTTTCTTCTATCTTTTTTATAAAAATTCATCATTTTGATGAATTTTGACGAATATTTTCCGTTAAAATAGTAATTACTTCTTCTACATTTTTACCTTGAATATTCTCTCCTTTTAACTCAGGAATATTAACTTTTTTACTTAACTCTTGAAGAGTAATCTGACCAGAACGAAGACGCAGAGCAAATAAATCAATTAACATTTCTACCTTATAATTTTCATATTGAGAAGTATTTTCTACAGTCTCAAAAGTGTTTTCAACAGTCTTATGAAAATAATCATCCTTTTTAACTTCTTGATCTTGTGATTTAACTTCTTGATCTTGTGATTTAACTTCTTCAGAAGATGACAAATCAAATAATCTCATTATATCTCTATTATTTTTAATATCTTTTTTATTTAAGGAATTTTGATTTATAATATCAAAAGAAGTTTCTTTTTGCGTAGAATCGACTTCATGCAACTTGTCTTGAAAAGACGCAGAAACTTCCTCGTTATTGTCCGCAAATTCATTCACATTTTGCGAAGAATTAAAGAATAAAAAGGTTATAAAGGTTATAATTAAAATAATTAAAAATAAAAAAATAAATAATTGCGAAATTTTTTTATTTAGCATTTTGATACATGCTCCTTTCTGTTTCTTATAATTTCTCTTATTCCAGAAATACCAAAGCCAATATACACAAAAAGCTGACTTTCAGGTTTCAGGATAAGAAGAAGAATTATATTTATTATATTTATTATAAGAATTATTTCACGAAATAACTTCTTTTAAAAAAAAGAAGGTCAAAAATAATTATTATAATTTTTATAATAACTTTATTTACTAGTTTTAAAATTTCTTTTCTTTCTTTTCTCAATAATTGTGTGATACAATAAAAAGGAAAAGATATTATTTTGAAAACCTTTTGTATGATATAAAAAACATAATACAAAGAGTTAAAAACAATTCTCAAAATATCTTTGATAAAGTAAATTACAATAATGAAAAAGATTATTTTCACTAAAGCAAATACACAAATACTAAGGCTTCCTAAACTAGGAAGAAAGTTTGTCGTATTGGAAAAATCAATATTTTTAAATTGTAAAATATTTTGATATTGTTCTTTAACAAAATCAAAAATAAAATGAAAAAGTTTAGAAAAAAATTCAATTATAACCATTGAATAAAACCTGCTTTCTTAATTAATATTTTCTATATAACTTCTCCAAAAGTTATATAGATTTTTTTTTTATTCACTTATTTTTTGATAAACAAAAAACAAAAAGTCATAGATACACTCCATCACAAGTGACATCTACGACTTTTTATATTATATGTGATGGAATATAATTTTCAAATACTTTTCCAATTCTTTTTAAGAGAATGTAAAAAGTTATTTTTGTTTAATTTTTTAATATAAAAAATTTTTTTAAAAAGTAAATAAAAAAATAGATAAAAAAAAAGTAAATAAAATAAATAAATAAAAAATAAAATTCAGGATTACTAAATCCACTTCTAAATAAAGAAAATAAAGTATTTTAATACTGGTAAAGTTTTAGTTTGAGGTTTTATAAGGTTACTGAAAAAAAACGTTATTTTACTTTTGAATTTTAGTCTTTGTCAAAAAGGAAAAATATTTTTTGGATGCATAACCAAAAAGTGGAATAAGTTATGATTTTAAAAAGTTATTCCACAAAAAATAAAAAAGTGGAATAACTTTAAAAAAAGTGGAATAACTTTTGAACAAAGTTTATAAATGAAGTTTTTTGGATTGTTTTTAAAGAATTTTTTTTTTAAAAAAAGTGGAATAACTTGTGGAATAACTTCCATTTTTAAGAAGTTGTTCCACTTTTTTTCTATAAAAAAAAAATTTTTTCTTCATTTTTTAAAAAAACAGTAAAAAAAAAGAAAATTTTTCTCTTTTTTTAACAAATCAGAAAAAATATGGATTTCAAAAAGTGGAATAACTTTAAAAAAAGTGGAATAACTTAGTCAAAAAGTGGAATAACTTAGTCAAAAAGTGGAATAACTTGGCAAAAAAGTGGAATAACTTGGCAAAAAAGTGGAATAACTTTTTGCATAATGATGAAAAAAGCGTTAAAAATAAAAAAAAATGCCGTTTTTGATTTGGTTTACCAATAACAATAACAATATAACTATATAACTAATATATAAAAGAGAAAATAATTTTGAAAAATTTTTTTAAAAAGTAAATAAAAAAATAGATAAAAAAAAAGTAAATAAAATAAATAAATAAAAAATAAAATTCAGGATTACTAAATCCACTTCTAAATAAAGAAAATAAAGTATTTTAATACTGGTAAAGTTTTAGTTTGAGGTTTTATAAGGTTACTGAAAAAAAACGTTATTTTACTTTTGAATTTTAGTCTTTGTCAAAAAGGAAAAATATTTTTTGGATGCATAACCAAAAAGTGGAATTAACAAATAAAATAAAATAGAAAATCTCCCAACATTAATCATACAAATCCCTTCTTTTCAACAATCATTCCATCCAACTAATATCGAAAATGAAGAATCAACTTTAACTAATAATAATGAAGATAAAACATAAACAAAAAACAGAAGAGAGAGGAACTGGTAACCTTGACAAACCCTGATTATGTTTCAGTTTAATCAACAACTGAATCTACCTATCTTCAACAAGAACAACTCCAAAAAAAACATCACAACTTAGTGAGAAATTAAAAGAAACTAACAAAACAACTGAAACACAACAACTAACTTCTGAAGAAATCATTAAAGCGAAAAAATTATTAGAAATCCAACTCTTCGATAATAAAAAATCAATAGTTTAGCTTTAGAAACGCAAAAAGCTAATTTAGATCATGTTTTAACTCAAAAACAAGAAGAACTAGAAACCAATCAAGATCTATCCGCACAACAACAAACCCTTAAATTAAATTAAAGAAATCATAGAAAACCAAACAACCTGGAAATAGCTAATCATCAATCAAAATACAAAATAAGCAATGACATAGATGATAAAGTTAAATCTGTTAATAATTCGGAACCGTAAATGTTTTAAGTTTGATTAAAAAGTTAGATATGTTAAAATATATGTATGTATATCATCAAAAATTCTTACAAAGGAATTAATAACCATGATCAAAATTAAAAAAAAAAATTAAATGTTTTTTTATTGGTTGGATTTTTCTTTTTAACGGCAATGAAAATTATTAAATTACCAAAAGAGGAAATCCCTATTTTAAAAGAAACTAAATTTGAAACAATTGATCGATGGTATGATGATAATAAAAAATGTACAATGATTAAAACCAAACAAACCTTTGATGCTCTTAACAAGGTTGGTTATTATCAACAACAAAAACTAAACATCTTTCATCTCCACTTCAACCCTGTCCGTAAAACTTTGTCCTTCTTCAAAGATAAACGTAACTATGACAAAATCCAAGAAGCCGAAAATAAAAAACACCAATCTAATGATTGGTAATAAAAAAATTAAAGGAGAATTTATTAATGTTTAAAATAAAAAAGCAATTTAGTAACATAATTTATATTTGTTTAATAAGTTTTATAGTATTATTTTTTATAATTAGTAATGATAAAGTTATGGCAATGGATAAAAATAACTCTGAAATAAGAAAAAATAAAGGGAAAGAAATTTGCACTACTACTAATGAACCTAGTGATGAAGAAGTTGATGAATTTTTTCGAAAATTAAAAAGAGCAAAACAAAGTATTCAACAAATAAGAGAAAACAATCCTCATTTAAAAAAATCTTCTGTCGGAGAAATAGAAGCATATATTTTATCAAGTATTAAAAGAGAATCTGAAAAAAGTAACAAAAAAAGACAAAAAATAGATTTAAACGTTATTCCAGAAGAAAAATAACTATAAATAAACCCTAATCAACCAAATAACCTCCTAAATAGAAAAAAAACTCCAAGAAACTAAAAATAAAATTAAATACACTTATAAACTTATAAATTAGAAGACCCCCTACAAGGGTCTTTTTTTTATTTTAAAACGAAAGGAAATCGAATCAATTTTTCTAAAAACACTTTAGGAACACGTAATAATGAATTAACCAATAAAAACAAACCTTTAACTTAATTAAATTAAAGAAATCATAGAAAACCAAACAACCTGGAAATGGCTCTTGCCGACCAATCATCTAATAAAATAATTAATGACACAGATGATAAAGTTAAATCTGTAATAATTTAGATCTGTAAATGGTTTTTAAGTTTAATTAAAAAGTTAGATATGTTAAAATATTTGTGTCATTGAAAATTCTTCTAAAAGAATTAATAACCATGATCAAAATTAAAAAAATAATTAAATGTTTTTTTATTATTTTAGGATTATTAGTTTTTTATTGGTTGGATTTTTCGTTTTAACAGTAATGAAAATTATTAAAATTACCAAAAGAGGAAATCCTTATTTTAAAAGAAACTAAATTTGAAACAATTGATCAATGGTATGATGATAATAAAAAATGTACAATGATTAAAGCCAAACAAACCTTTGATGGTTTTTTTTAACAAGGTTAGTTATTATCAACAACAAAAACTAAACATCTTCCATCTCCGCTTCAACCCTGTCCGTAAAACTTTGTCCTTCTTCAAAGATAAACGTAACTATGACAAAATCCAAGAAGCCGAAAATAAAAAACACCAATCTAATGATTGGTAATAAAAAAATTAAAGGAGAATTTATTAATGTTTAAAATAAAAAAGCAATTTAGTAACATAATTTATATTTGTTTAATAAGTTTTATAGTATTATTTTTTATAATTAGTAATGATAAAGTTATGGCAATGGATAAAAATAACTCTGAAATAAGAAAAAATAAAGGGAAAGAAATTTGCACTAATGAATCATCTGATGATGAAGAAGTTGATGATTTTATGGAATTATTTCAAATATTAAAAAGCGCAAAACAAAAAATTCAACAAATAAGAGAAAAACATCCTCATTTAAAAAGATCTTTTCCCAAAGAAGATTCTTTCAAAGAATTAGAAGCAGCAAAAATTTTATTAGATCTTCGAAAAGGATCTAAAAAAAGACAAAAAATAGATTTAAACACTATTCCAGAAGAAAAATAACTATAAATAAACCCTAATCAACCAAATAACCCCCTAAATTAAGAAAACACCAAGAAGCAAATAAAATTAAATATACTCATAATTAGACCCTCTACAAGGGTCTTTTTTTTATTATTACATCTATATTATTAATCTCTTTAATTTTTATTAATTATTTAATCAAATTCTATTTTTTGACTTATCGATTGAGTATCAAAAGAATAAAATAACGAATAGTGGTTCAATTTTGCCATTATTTAAAGACTACTAAAAACCATCATCATATGGAATCTCATTAATGCTTGGTTAACGAAGTTAAATAATAGATTCGCTGCTATCAGTAATTGTTTTTTTAATCATAAAAAAAGTGGAATAACTTTTTGCATAATGATGAAAAAAGCGTTAAAAATAAAAAAAAATGCCGTTTTTGATTTGGTTTACCAATAACAATAACAATATAACTATATAACTAATATATAAAAGAGAAAATAATTTTGAAAAATTTTTTTAAAAAGTAAATAAAAAAATAGATAAAAAAAAAGTAAATAAAATAAATAAATAAAAAATAAAATTCAGGATTACTAAATCCACTTCTAAATAAAGAAAATAAAGTATTTTAATACTGGTAAAGTTTTAGTTTGAGGTTTTATAAGGTTACTGAAAAAAAACGTTATTTTACTTTTGAATTTTAGTCTTTGTCAAAAAGGAAAAATATTTTTTGGATGCATAACCAAAAAGTGGAAT
>NZ_JBIPDD010000004.1:15361-37875 GCF_046896035.1 Candidatus Phytoplasma palmae
AAACGTTATTTTACTTTTGAATTTTAGTCTTTGTCAAAAAGGAAAAATATTTTTTTGATTTATTTATTTTTTAAAAAATAAAATAAAAATATATTTTTTTCTTTTTGAAGAAATAAATATAAATAAAATAAAATCTAACAATAAATAATTTTGACTAAAATTAAATAAAATGTATGAATATAAAAAGCCTAATAATCATTTTTTTGAAAAAGTTATTTAATAAAAAATAAAAAAGTGATTTTTATTTAAAAAATAAAGTTAAAATATAATTATAAAAGTATAAAATTATTTATTTCAGAAAAATATTTATATTTTATTGTGTTTATATTTTTTATTGTTTATTGTTGTTTCATTTATTTTATTTAGTAATTTTTAAAAAAAATTTATTTTTTTTAATGTTAAAAAAAAGGTGATTTATTTAAATGAAAATAGTTTATGATAGTTATCCTAATGGTAATGTATTTGAATTTGTGATTAGATTGGGTTTTAAATATGAAAGAATTGAAGAGTTCCAAAATATTAATGATGAAGAAATTTTTTTAATAACTAAAACAGTTAAATTTGGAGAAATATCTAATATTACTGAAGAATTCTTAAAAAAATATTCTTATTTGGTTGTTGGTTTAGCGGTTTCAGGTAATAAAAATTATGGTATTAATTTTGGCAAAGCAGGGGATTTAATAGAAGAAAAATACAAAATTCCTTTAGTATTAAAATTTGAAGGAAAAGGTTTTGATGAAGATTTAAAATATATTAAAAAATGGTTAAGAGAATATAAAAATATGGATATAGAATTAAAAAAAAATAAAAATAATAAAATAAAATCTTGGATTTTTTTAAATAATCAAATAATTAACGATAAAGGAGAAATAAAAGATTTAAAAAAAGACAAAGAAGCTTTAAGATCTTTTTTTTTGGAGGAAATTAATCCAAAATTGAAAAAATTCAATTCCTTAAAAGAAAAAATATCTTTCTTAATAAAGGAAGAATATTATGAAGAAGAATTTTTAAAGAAATATTCTTATGAACAAATAAAAGCAATTTACAAAATAGCTTATGATGAGAAATTTCGTTTCCCTTCTTTTATTGGAGCTTTTAAATTTTATAAAGATTATTCATTAAAAACTTTAAATAAAGAACAATATTTAGAAACTTATGAAGATAGATTATCTGTAAATGCTTTATATCATGCTTCTGGAAATTTTGAATTAGCTAAAACTCTTATAAAAAATCTTATTAAACAAAATTTTACACCTGCTACTCCTATATTGTTAAATACAGGACTAAAAAATAGGGGAGAATTTGTTTCTTGTTTTTTGTTAGAAGCTGGAGATTCTTTGAATGATATTTCTAGGATTTTAGAATTTTCTATGCAACTTTCTAAAATAGGAGGAGGAGTTTCTATTAATTTATCTAATTTAAGAGCCAAAGGTGAATCTATTAAAAAAATTAAAAATGTTTGTAAAGGCGTTATAGGGGTTTCTAAATTATTGGATTATGCTTTTCGTTACGCAGATCAAATGGGACAAAGATTAGGAGCTGGAGCTGCTTATTTAAATGTTTTTCATGCTGATATTGAAGATTTTTTGAATTCTAAAAAACTTAATGCTGATGAAGATGTAAGATTGAAAACATTATCTTTAGGAGTTGTAATTCCTAATAAAATGATAGAATTAGCAAAAAATAATGAAAAAATGGCTCTTTTTTTTCCTCATAATGTTTTTCAGGAATATAAAATAAATTTTGCTGATATTAGTATTGAAATGGATAAATGGTATGATGTTTTATTGAAAAATCCTAAAATAAAGAAAAAAAATATTAATCCAAGGATTTTATTAGAAACAATAGCTCAACTTCAAGGAGAATCCGGATATCCTTATATAATGTTTTGTGATAACGCTAATGAAAAAAATACTTCATTTCAAAAAATAAAATTTTCTAATTTATGTACTGAAATTTTACAACCTTCTATAACTTCTCATTACGCTGATTACGATAAGAGAGAACAAGATAAAATAGGTATGGATATTTCTTGTAATCTATCTTCTGGTCATATGGAGAATATGATAAAAAATAATTCTATAAAAGAAACTGTTTTTTCTGCTATGGAAATTATGAACTCTGTTTCTTTAAAAACTGAAATAAGTTATGTTCCTGCAGTTTTTAAAGCTAACAAATTAAATAGAAGTGTTGGTTTCGGTATTATGGGACATCATGGGTTTATAGCTAAAGAAATGATAGAATTTGGTAGTCCTGAAGATATAGAATTAATAGATGTATTTTTTAATATAGTTAATTTTCATTCTCTTTCTCATTCTAATTTAAAAGCTAAAGAAACTGGTGAAAAGTTTTTTAAATTTGAAGAATCCACTTATGCCAATGGAAAATATTTTGAAGATAAAAAAGCTATTTTTCCAAAATTAGAAAAAATAAAAAAAATTTTTGAAGGAATTGAAATTCCAACAGATGAAGAATGGAACCAATTGAAAAAAAATGTCATCAAATATGGGTTATATAATTCACATAGGTTAGCAATAGCTCCTAATGGTTCTATAGGATACATTATGTCTGCGACACCTTCATTAACACCTATTAAACAATTAGTAGAAGAAAGAACTTATGGTAATTCGAAAACTTATTTTCCTGCTCCTCATTTAGAACAATTTGCTTTTATGTATCAGACAGCATATAAAATGGATAAATACAAAATAATAGATGTTGTTAGTACTGCTCAAAAACATATAGATCAAGGAATTTCTTTTGAACTTTGTATTACTTCAGATATAACTACTAGAGAATTGCAAAGATATTATTTATATGCACATTATAAAAAAATCAAAACTCTTTATTACACGAGAACTCAAAAATTAAAAATATTTGAGTGCGAAAGTTGTGGAATTTAATTTTTAAAAAAATGTTTTTCTGTCTTTTAATGGAGTTAAATGCTGAATTTTTATTGCTAATAATTAATCTAAAATAATTTAATATATAATGAAAGTACAAGGAAAAAATATTTTTCATTTTATGTTTTATTATTTTTTATTTTTATTATTTTTTGATTTTTTATATTTTATTATTTTTTTTTGATTTTTTATATTTTATTGTTTTTTATAATGTTTTTTATAATTTTACTGTTGTTTCAAAATATAAAAAAAATTATAAAATGTAAAATAAAGTAATTAATTTTTTTAATGTTTTGCTTCTTGTTTTAGTTTAAGTTAATAAATACAAAATAATAAAGATATTTTTTTAATAAAGAATTAATTATACTTTTATTGAAATTTAGTGTTGAAAAAAATAAATCTTAAAAGGTAAATGAAATGAAAGAAAAAGAGTCGTCTAATCAAAATCAAGTTATCTGGAATAATATTTTAAATGATTTATCTCTTATTTATAGTGATGAGGTTTTTCAAGAGAATTTTGCTTATATTAAAAAACCTTATAAAATAGAAAATGGAATTTTTTTTCTTTTGGTTGAGAATGATTTTATAAAAAGAAAAATTTCTGATTTTTATATAGATAAAATAAAAGAAATTTCTCAAAAATATTCTGAAGAAAAAATTTTTTTTGAATTTATTTCTGAAAAAGAAATCAAAAAAAATGAAATAAAAGAAAAAAATGATTTATTAGAAAATCAAAAAATTAATTTTAATAGTTTTCATCAAGGTAATTTAGATCCCGAATATACTTTTGAAAATTTTGTTTCTGGTGAAAGTAATAATTTTGCTTTTCAAATGGCTAAAAAAGTTGCCGAATCAAATAAAGTTGAAACAAACCCTTTATATATTTTTGGTTCTGTTGGATTAGGTAAAACTCATCTTATGCAGGCTATTGGAAATCATTTTTTAAAAAAAAATATTAACAAAAAAGTTTTGTATATAAAAGCTGATTCTTTTATTGAAGATTTTACTCATCAATTAAAAAAAGAAAAAATGGAAGATTTTAACAATAAATATCGTAATATAGATGTTTTATTGATAGATGACATTCAAATGATGTCTGAAGCAAAAAGAACACAAATGGAATTTTTTAAACTTTTTGACTTTCTTAATCTTAATAAAAAACAAATAGTTATAACAAGTGATAAACCTATTTCAGAATTAAATGATATTATGGAAAGGTTAACTAATAGATTTAAAGCAGGATTAGTAGTAGATGTTAAAAAACCAGATTCTCAACATCGTTTAAATATTTTGAAAAAGAAGTTTTTTGAAATACAAGGTAATAGTTTAATTAAAAAAGAAATTTTAGAATTTATTTCTTCTAATTTTTATGATAATATTAGAGAAATGGAAGGCGCTTTATTGAGATTAATGAATTATACAAATTTCCATAATATGGAAATTAATTTAAAAAACACTATTCATTCTCTTAAACCTTTATTAAAAACTAAAAAAAAACCTCTTAAAGAGGAAATAGATTTTGAAAAAATAAAAAGTGTTTTAAGTGAAGTTTACAATATTGAAGTTCGAGATTTTGTCAGTAAAAAAAGATATTCTAATTTAACTTTGCCCAGATGTGTTGCAATTTATTTTATGAAAAATATTCAAAATATTTCTTATAAAAATATTAGTTTTCTTTTTAAAAAAAAATATTCTACAA
The DNA here is from genome assembly GCF_046896035.1 of Candidatus Phytoplasma palmae. Lineage (NCBI taxonomy): Bacteria > Bacillati > Mycoplasmatota > Mollicutes > Acholeplasmatales > Acholeplasmataceae > Candidatus Phytoplasma > Candidatus Phytoplasma palmae. Next base: position 19,964 of record NZ_JBIPDD010000004.1, read on the forward strand.
TTGTTAAATCTTTTAAAAAAATAGAAAAACAAATTTCTTTTGATAAACAATTAAGAGATATAGTGCAATTGGTTTCTGATAAAATAAATTAATTTAAAAAAATTTTTAAGGAAATAAAAATAAATACATATGAATTTTGAAATTAAAAAAGAAGTTTTTTTACATTATCTTAACCAGATGCAAAAAATACTTCCACAGAAAACTCTTTTTCCACCTAATTTATATATTAAAATTACAATGAAAGAAGATTATTTCTTTTTGGAAGTTAATAATGCTAATATTTCTGTTAGAAAAAAAGTTAAAGATGATAGTTTAAAAGTAATGCAACAAGGTTCTATAACTGTTTTAGGAAAACATTTTACAGATATTATTAAAAAAATTGATCATGAATTTTTAAAAATGGCTACCATGGAAAAAAGATTTTTAATTATTCAAACAGAAACTTCTGAATATAAATTAAAAACTATGAATCCTGATTTATTTCCTTTTTTAAATGATTTTTCTTTTGATTTTGAAAATTGTTTTGAAATTGAAAGTGAATGTTTAATTAAATTAATAAAAGAAACTATTGTTGCTGCTTCTAAAGATAAACCAAAAGTTATTTTAACTGGTTTAAATCTAATTTATAAAAAACCTTTTTTGACTGCTATTGCGACTGATTATTTTAGAGTTAGTCAAAAAAAAATTCCATTAAATGTTGAATATTCTGATTTTAATGTGGTGGTGCCAGTAAAAAGTTTAGAAGAATTAAATAAGTTATTAGAACAACAAGAAGAAAAATTTTTAAAAATTTCTATTAATGAACAAAAATTGTGTTTAAATACTGATTCTTTGTCTTTTCAAACTATTCTTTTAGAAGGAGAATATCCAAAAATTCCTAAAATTAAAGAAGATAAATTTGTTTATTTTTTTAGGTTAAATAGAATTAATTTAATTAAAATATTAGAAAGGCTTTCTTTATTTCTTCCAAAAGAAGGCGATATTTCTGAAAATATAGTTGAATTTAAAATTAATAGAAAAAATAAAAAAGTAGAAATTTCTTCTTGTAGCGAAATTATAGGAAAAGCTATTGAAGAAATTGAAATTTTAGAAGAATTTTTACAAAATAATTATAAAACTTCTTTTAATGTAAAGTCTTTAGAAGAAATTTTAAAAGTTTTTCCTACTAAGTATATTGATTTTCGTTTTGAAATGCCAACAAAACCTTTTATAATTTCTAATTCAGAAAATTCTAGTCTTTTGTATTTAATTTTTCCTTTTTTTAATAAATAAACATATTTAGTGTGATTATAAAATAAAATTTTTTATATTATTTTTTTGGAATAAAAGATGAATAAGGTGTAGTTGAAATGAATATTGTAAAAAGTAAAAATAATTCTTTATTTTCTTCATTAAGTTATTCTGGTAAAATTGTTTTTTGTTTTATCTTGTTTATAACTATTTTTACATTTTTAATTGATATACAGGCTTCTTATTATTTGAAAAAATTAAATTTTTTACAAATTATTAGAGGTGAAATGTTTTTTTTTACAAAACAAACTATTTTATTAATTTTAATTGTTTTAGTGTTTTTTTTATTTAATATTAAAAACCGACAATTATATTCTTATATTATTTTTATTTCTATTGTAGATGCTTTGATTATTTGTTCTGTTTATAATACTGTTCTTTCTGCTATTTGGAGCACTAAGAGTGATATTTATAAATTTTTAATATTTTTTCAAAAAAATAATTTTGAATTTGGACAAAATTTTTTGCATCAGATGTATGAAAGTCATTTCATTAGTATATTTCAACATTTATTAGTTCCTTTTATTTATTTTTTGTTTTTTTTGTTTTTTGTTCCTTTACATTTGAAAATTAATAGAAAAATTTTTTATACTTTTATGCATTGTTTAGGATATTTGTTTTTTTGGTTTTTGTGTCTTTTTTTTGTACAAGGATGCCAAGAAAATATTTCTGCTAGTAGTGATTGTTGGTTGCCATATTTTACTATTCAATGCCCCGTTCATGGAGAATTATTTGGAAAAAAAATATTCGGTTTTAGCGATAAATTAGCAGTTTTAATTAGGATTTTTTTATTAACTATTACATTTACTTTTATTTTTACTATAATTTTTTATTTAAAAGAGAATTTTAATAAAAAATTTTTATTTAGAAAAAAACGTGATTATCGAAAAAGTCAAATATAATTTGAATATTTTTAAAATTTTTTAATTATTAATATTTAAATTTATTTTTCAATATAATTATTTTTGATATAAATAGAAATTAAAAAAATTAATAAAACGAAATTGAGAATATAATTTTATGTCAATTCTTATTAAAAAAAAAAGATTAGTTACCGGAATTAAACCTACAGGTGATTTAACTTTAGGGAATTATTTAGGAATAATTAAGCCTTTACTTATGTTTCAAAAAAAATTTCGTCATGAATATGAAATTTATTTTTTTATTGCTGATTTACATGCTTTGACTACAGTTCAAGATGCTATTTTATTGAAAAAAAATATTTATAATATAATTTTTATTTGTTTAGCGTCTGGTTTAGATTTAGAAAGTATTAACTTATTTGTTCAATCTGATGTACCACAACATTCTTATTTGCATTATATTATGGAAAGTATATCTTATTATGGCGAAATGAATCGTATGATTCAATTTAAAAAAAATAAAAATAACGAAAATAAAAATTTAAGAATTTCTTTATTTACCTATCCTATTTTAATGGCTGCCGATATTTTACTTTATGATCCTGACATTGTACCTGTAGCAGAAGATCAAAAGCAACATTTAGAACTTACTCGTACTTTGTCAAGACGTTTTAATTCTTTATATGGAAAATTATTTAAAGTTCCTAATTTTTTTAAATCATCAGAAATTATAAAATCTTTAAAAAATCCACTTAACAAAATGAGTAAAAGCTCTAAAAGAAATAATTTGGATGACGACAAAGGATGTATTTTTATGTTAGAAGAATTAGAATTAATTAGGGAAAAAATTCTTAAATCTGTAACTGATTCAGATAATAAGATAAAATATAATGTTTCACTTAAACCTGGCATTTCTAATCTTTTGAATATTTATTCTTCTTTTAAAGGGTGCAGTATATCTCAGTCTGAAGATTTTTTTAAGAATTATTCTTATATGGAATTTAAAAAAACAGTTTCTGATTTGGTTGTTGAAAAAATTGGGATTATTCAGAAAAAATTTTATTTTTTTAAAAAACAATCTTTTTCTTTTGAAGATATTTTGAAAAAAAATACTATTAAAATGCAAAAAATTGCTGATAAAAAAATAAAAATTTTAAAAGAAAAAATAGGAATAGGATTTTTAAAATGAAAAATTTTTAAAATTTTCATTATTTTTTTTAAAAGATTGACATTATTTTTTTTATTTGATAGAATTACGCTAGATATGAAAAAATAAGTGATTTTGAAAGAAATTTTTTTAAAAATTATTGAATTTATTTTTTATAAAATTATTAAAAATTAAATTATAAATACATAAAAAAATAAATATAAAAATAAAATATAAATTAATATTTTTTACAAAACTCCTTATCTTATTTATATTAATAATAATTAAGATCAAAAGACCATAAGGAAAGGTATTAATTGATGAAAAAATACGAGATAATGTATATTTTAAATCCTACATTAGATGAAAAAAGTATTAAAAACATTACTCAAAATGTTAATAATATTTTTCGAGAAGGAAAAATTTTAGATTTTAAAGGTCCAGAATTAAAGACTTTAGCTTATTCTATAAAAAAATTTTCTCAAGGTTTTTACTTTAATTTTTTTGTTTACGCTAATAATGAAATGATTAAAGAATTTAATCGTATATCTAATATACAAGAAGATATAATTCGTTTTGTTGTTGTTAAAATGAGTGAAGAAGAGGGAGAATATATTAAATGATTAATTTTGTTTGTTTAACTGGTAGAATTACAAAAGATCCTGAATTGGTTCTTGTTAATGGAAATATTCCTTTAGTTAATTTTACTTTAGCTGTTAATAGAAATTTTAAAAATTCTTCAGGTATTTATGAAACTGATTTTATTCGTTGTGTTGCTTGGCGTCAACAAGCTGAAACTTTGTCTAAATATATTACTAAAGGTTCTTTGATAGGAATTGAAGGGAATATTAGAGTAAGTAATTATGATAATGTTGAAAATAATCAGAAACAATTTGTTACGAAAATTAATTGTAATTCAATTCACTTTTTAGAGTTTAAAAAAGATAATTTAAAAATGAATGAGAAAAATGAAGATAATTTGTTAAAAAATAATTTAAATAATCATGAATTTGAAATTAATGAAAAAAAACAAAATTATGAAGAAATAAAAATAGAAGAAGATGATGGATTACCTTTTTAATTTTTTAAAATAAAAAAATTTTTAATCGGGTGTTAAAATAAAATGCAAAAACCAAAAAAATATTTAAAAAGACGTCGTAAAGTATGTTTTTTTACTCAAAATAAGTTTACTTATATTGATTTTAAAAATGTTGAATTGTTAAGTAAATTTGTTACTAATAAAGGAAAAATTTTACCAAGTAGAACTACTGGAACTTCTGCAAAATGGCAAAGAAGATTAGCTAAAGCTATTAAAATAGCTCGTATTATGGCTTTAATGCCTTTCGTAGTTTAGTTTTGAATAAAAAAATAAACAAGCAAAGAGCTCGTTTATTTTTTTTATTATATTTATTTATTATTTTTTTCTTAAAATATATTAAAGAGGAAATAATAAATATAAATATAAAAAATAATATTTAATATTTATGACAAAATATTTTTGTTTTTTATAGATTTAATTTGAATAATAAATTGAATAAAAAAAGAAAAGAGATTTTTTTGAAAATTATGTTTGGAAAATTTCGTGAAAAAATTGTTAATTATAATAAATTTATATTTTTTTTGATTTTTATTGTTTTTTCTTTGCATACTATATTTTATGATTTTAATAATGTTAAAATTCTTTTTCAACAACCTGAAAAAGCTTTAAAAGATTTGAAAGAAATTAAAACTATTATTTTGACATTGTTTTTTAGTCTTTTCGGAAAAATTATTATTTTTTGTCTTCTTTTTTGTATTTATTTTAATTTAAAAAATCATTTCCGAATCAAAAGATTAAAAAATAGATTATCTTTATGGTCTAAATTATCATATTATGTTCATCAAATAGGAGAAGATGTATTTAATGAATTACCTATAGGTATTATTGTTATTGATTCTGTTTCTAAAGAAATACAATGGGTTAATAATTATGCTAATATTATTTTTAATAATCCTGACATTAATACTCTTTTATATGATTTAAATTTTCAAATGTCAGATTTATTAAATAGTGATGAAAAACAAATTGTTTTAACTATAGGAAAAGAAAGTTTTGATTGTATTTACAATGAAGAATTTAATGTTTTTTATTTATTTAATGTTACTGAAAGAGAAAAAATTAAAAAACTTTATTATCAAAAAACTCCTGCTTTAATTTTTTTATCTTTTGATAATTTGGATAATTCTTTAAGAAATTGTGATTTATCGGAACAATCTCAAATAAAAGTAGAATATCTTAGTGCATTATCAGATTTTTTTGAAATATATGAAAGTTATTTGAAACAATTATCAGAAGATAAATTTTTGCTTTTATCTAATCGTCAGCAATTAGAAAAAATGATGGAGAATAAGTTTTCTATTTTAAAAAGTATTAGGGATATTTCTAATAAATATAAGTTAAAAATAACACTTTCTATGGGAATTGCTTGTTATAATTTACCTTATAATAAACTTGCTTTTCATTCACAAAATGCTATTGAATTGGCTCAAAAAAGAGGAGGAGATCAAGTTGTAGTCAATATTGAAAATCAAAAAATTCAATATTTTGGTGCTACTATTTCTTCTTTGAGTACAAATTCCAAAGTTTCCACTAGGGTAAATTCTGAAATTATAAAAGATCTTTTAGAAAAGCACGATAATTGTTTTATTATGGGACATATTCGTCCAGATTTAGATTCTCTAGGTTCGATGATCGCTTTTTATAAAATAGCTTCCAGTATAAAAAATAATTCCAAGCATTATTTGATTATTGATGAAGAAAAAATAGATCAAAATTTTAAATTTATTTATAAAAATTTAATTCAAGAAGAAAAAAAATTATCTAAAAAAATTATTAACACTAATAAGGCTTTAAAATTAGTTAATAATAATTCTTTATTAGTTGTTTTAGATACTTATAATAAAGACATAGTTAATAGTCCCGAATTATTAAATTTAACTCCTAATGTTTTAATTATAGATCATCATAGAACGACTGAAGCAGTTATACCTAATACTTTTTCTTATTTAGATTCTTCAGCTTCTTCTACTGTAGAAATATTAATTGAATTAATAGTCTTTTTTAATTCCAAAATTGAAATAACTCCTTATGAAGCTAGTATTATGTATGGTGGTATGATTATTGATACTAATTATTTTACTTATCGTACTAGCTCTAGAACTTTAGAGGCAGCTGCACAATTGATTTCTATGGGAGCTGAAAGTTTTAAAGTCAAATTCTGGTTAAGACAAGAATTTTCTAAAATTATAAAAATGAATGAACTTATTTCTAATATGGAAATTTATTTAGATAGATATGCCATTGCAAAAAGCGATGATATTTGTAATAATAGGTCTTTTTTAGCTCAAGTTTCTGAAAATATTTTAAATATTCAAAATATAGATGCTGCTTTTACTATTTCCAAATTACAAGAAAATAAAATTGGAATTAGCGCAAGATCTTATAATCAAATTAATGTCCAATTAATTATGGAACAAATGGGCGGAGGAGGGCATATAAATAGTGCAGCAGCTCAAATTGACAGCAACAATATTGACGAAATTATTGAAAAATTAAAGAATATACTATTTTTAAATTATAAAGAAGGTTTAAAGAATATGAAAGTTATTTTATTGGAAGATTTAAAAAATAAAAGTAAAAAAAATGAAATAATTGAAGTTAATTCAGGTTATGGTAATTTTTTAATTAAAGAAAAAAAAGCTATTTTAGCTAATGAAAAAAATATACAAAATTTAGAAAAAGAAAAAAAAATACAAGAAGAACAAAGTATTAAACATAATATTTTAATGCAACAAATTAAAAATGATATAGACAACAAACAAATTGATATTTTTGTAAATGTTGGTCCTCAAGGAAAAATTTATGGTAAAATAACTTCAAAAAATATTGTAGATGAATTTTATAAACAACATAATATTGCAATAAATAAAAAAAAGATTTTTTTAGAAAATGAAATTAATTCTTTAGGACAATTTAAAGTTAATGTTCATTTAACTTCTGATATTTGCGCTTCTTTTTTTATTAATGTTAAATCTGTAAAAAATAATTGAAAAAGATAGGATTAAAAATATATGAATGAAAAAAATATAAAATTACCTTATTATTTAGAAGCTGAACAATCTATTTTAGGTATTATTTTTTTAGATCCTAAACAAATAATGAATATAGAAGGAAAATTAGAAACAGAAGATTTTTTTAGTTTAGAACACCAGTTTATTTATAATGCTATGAAAGAATTATTTAAAAATAATAAAGAGATTGATTATTATTCTGTTTCAGTTTTTTTAAAAAAAAAGAAGCAAAAAATTGAAGGTGGAATACAATATTTAATGGATTTATGTAATATAGTTCCTTCTTTTTATCATTTAGATACTTATATTTCTTTTGTTCGCGAAGCTTCTCTTAAAAGAGATATTATTCAAGTGGCTTCCAATATAGTTTATGATGGAATCAATAATCAAGAATTAGATTCACAAAATTTTTTAAATAATGCTGAAGAAAAAATTTTTCAAATTGCTCAAAAGAAAAAAACTAGTAAATTTATTTCTATTCCTAATTTGTTAAAAAAAGTTAGAAAAAAAACTATTTCTAATATAAGAGAACATCAATTAATCGGATTAAGTACCGGTTATCAAAATTTAGATGATATAACTTTAGGTTTCAAGCCAGAAGAATTAATTATTCTTGCGGCTAGGCCTTCTATGGGAAAAAGTAGTTTTATGATGAATTTAGCTTTAAATATCGCTAGAAGAAATAAAAATAATCAAGCTTATGTTGCTATTTTTAGTTTAGAAATGTCCAACGAACAATTAGGAACTAGGATTTTAAGTTCTCATAGTCTTATACCTCATAAAAATATTCAATTAGGTTTTTTAAATGAAAATCAAATATCTTTATTAAATGCTTCTTCAAAAGAATTAGAAAATCTAAATATTTATTTTGATGATTCTTCTAGTGTTAATATAATAGATATTAGAACTCAATGTAGGCAACTGAAAAATCAAAATAAATTAGATATTGTGATTATTGATTATTTACAATTGATTCGTAAATCAAATAAATTTAATAATCAAAGTTTTTATAATCGTCAGGAAGAGGTTTCTGATATTTCTAAGAGTTTAAAGCAAATGGCTAGAGAATTGAAAGTTCCTGTTTTAGCGCTTTCTCAATTATCTAGAGAAGTTGAAAAAAGAGAAGAAAAAAGACCTATTTTATCTGATTTAAGAGAATCAGGTAGTATTGAACAGGATGCTGATATTGTTATGTTTTTGTATCGTAGAGAATATTATGATAAGAACAAAAATGTTAACGTAACTACTGATTTAAGCGGTAATACTGAATTAATTATTTCAAAAAATCGTCAAGGTGTTACTGGTATTAAAAAATTTAATTTTGATTCCAATTGTCTTATTTTTCGTGAAATAGATAATTTATTAGAATAGTGAAAAAAATTTAATTTTAAAAAGGATAATATTTTTATAATGATTGAAAAATTTGAATTAATGAAAAAAAGATATTTTCTTTTAGAAAAAAAAATATTAGAAAATTATGATAATTTAAAAAATATTTCTTTTTTGAAAGAATTTAATGAAATAAAAAAAAATGTTTTAGTTTATGATGAATATTTAGCATTAACGGAAGAATATAAAAAATTAGATACAATTATAAATGAAAATAATTCTTTTTCCAAAGAAAAAGAATTAGTTTTTTTAGCTCAAAAAGAAAAAGAGTTATTAGAAAAAAAAATAATTTTAATTAAAGAAAAATTACAAAAATTATTATCTTCTGAGCCAAAACAAGATAATAGAAAAGTTATTATGGAGATTAAAGGAGCCGCTGGAGGTGATGAGTCTAATCTTTTTGTAGCAGATCTTTTTAGAGCTTATATGAAATTTGCAGAAAATAAAAAATGGAAAACCGAAATAATTAATTTAGTACCTAGTTCTAAAAATGGAATTTTTTCTGTTACAGTAATTTTTAGTGGTAATGATATTTATTCTTTTTTGAAGTATGAATCTGGAGTACACAGGGTTCAAAGAGTACCTATTACAGAAAAACAAGGTAGAATTCACACTTCTACTATAAAAATATTGGTTATTCCTTACGCTGATGAAGAGAAATTTGATTTAAAATGGAAAGATATTAGAGTAGATACTTTTAATGCCAGTGGACCAGGAGGTCAATCTGTTAATACTACTAAATCTGCTGTAAGGTTAACTCATTTGCCTACTGGATTGAGTGTAGCTAGTCAAACAGCTAAAAGCCAACATCAAAATAAAGAAAAAGCTTTTATTTTATTAAAAAATAGAATTTTTTATCAAAAATTATCTTCTAAACAACAAGAACAAAATGATATTAAAAAAAGAATAGTCGGCAGAGGCGAAAGAAGCGAAAAAATAAGAACTTATAATTATTCTCAAAATAGAATAACTGACCATAGATTTAATTTAACTTTAAAGAAATTAGATTTTTTTATGGAAGGAAAAATAAATTTATTAATAGAACCTTTGATTGAGCAAATTAATAAACAAAATTTAGGTGATAAAAAAGATATTTTTTGTTAAATATTAAAAATACAATTTTGGAAATAAAAAGATATGTCAAAAAAAAAAATTATTATATTTCCAACTGATACGGTTTATGGTATAGGCACTAAAATTAATGATTTGGAAAGTTTAAAACAAATTTATAAAATTAAAAAAAGAGATTATAATAAACCTATAATTATTTTATTTTATTCTTTAGAACAAATGAAGGATATAGTTTTAATAGATAATAATATTATAAAAATTTCTAAATTTTTTTGGCCAGGTGCTTTAACGTTAATTGTAAATACTTGTTTTTCTTATTATAAAAAAACAAATTTAAAAAAAATAGGAATTAGAATTCCTAATAATAAAATAGCTTTGAAATTGATTCAAAAAGAAGGGCCATTTTTTACTACTTCTGTAAATCAAAGTGGTTATCCTCCTTTAAATGATTTTGAAGAAATTAGATTAAAGTATCAAAATAAAGTAGATTTTATTTATAAAAATGACCAAAATTTATCTTTAATACCTTCTACTGTTATAGATATTACTGAAAATAATTTTAGATTAATAAGAGAGGGTAGTATTTCTTTAAAAATGATAAAAAAAATTATTACTTAGGAAAATTATAATAATTTTTTTTAATTTTATAGTATATTTCTGACAAATTTAAAAATAAAGATACAATTTGATCATAATTTAGAATTTTTGTCTCTTTAATTAAGAAATAAGTTTTATTTAATTTATAGTTTAATATCAAAGATATATCTTTTTGTGAGGTTTTTTCGTTTAATAAAAATTTAATAATTATCATTTCTTTTAATTTGTGTATTATTTTATAAAAAATGATAAAATTTTTTTTTTTATTTTTTATAAATTTTTTAAAAAATGGAATTGAATTTATGTTTTCTTTATTTTGAATAATATTTTTTATATAAAGAAAAGTTTTTTCTTCTTCATTGTAAATTATTTGATTTATTATTTTTTCATCATAAATTTTTTTATTTGATGAATAATATAATTTAATTTTTTTAATTTCTGTATTTAATAAGAATAGGTTTCCATGAGTTTTTTCTATTATTTTATTTATTAATTTATCTTTTATAAGAAAATTATCTTTTTTAAAAATATTTGATATATATTGAAAAAGATCATTTGAATATAATTTTGGTTGTATTTCTGTATGAAAATTTTTTTTTATTATTTTTTGAAATGATAAAGGTATATTTTTTTCTTCTTCTGTTAAAAAAATAATTATATCTTCTCTATTGTTTTCAAAATAATTTAATAAAAAAGATAATTTTATGTTTTTTTGTTTTGAATAAAATAATAATAAATTTTCTATAAAAAGAAATTTTTTTTCATAAAAAAAAGAACTTGTATATAATTCTTTTTTAATTTCTTGAATAATTTTTATAAAATTATCTTTTTTAAATTTATAATGCAAAAAATGATAATTTTTTTTTTTACAAAAATTTTTTAAAATATTTTTTTTTTGTTCTAAAAAAAAATTTTTATTACAAAAAAATAAATTTAGAGGATATATTTTCAAATTAAATCTCCTATTTTTTATTAGCTCTAGGATGGCATTTTTGATATATTTTTTTTATATGTTTTTGACTTATATGTGTGTAAATTTGGGTATTAGAAATATCTTCGTGTCCTAAAATTTTTTGTAAAATTCTTAAGTCGAGTCCATTTTCTAATAAATGAGTTGCAAAAGAATGTCTTAAAGTATGAGGAAAACAATTGATTTTTAAATTTGCTGATTTAGTGATTTTTTTAAAAATTTTATAACATCCTTGTCTGGATAAACGATTTCCTTTTGAATTTATAAATAAAAAATTAATTATTTTTTCTTTATTAAAAATTTTTTTTCTTATTTCTAAATATTTATTAATTATTTTTTCAGAATTTTTAGTCAAAGGAACTATTCTTTCTTTACTTCCTTTGCCTATAATTTTTATGTAATTTTGATGAAAATCTAAATCTGATAATTTTAAATTTAAAAGTTCAGAAATTCTTAATCCTGAATCATACATTAATTCAAAAATACATCTATTTCTTAAATTAATCCAATTATTATTTTTAGGAATTTTTTTAAAAAATAATAAAATTTCTTCTAAAGATAATACAGAAGGTAAATTTTTGTTATATTTTGGTGTTTTAAAACGCAAAGCTATGTTTAATTCCACTTCTTTTTCTAAAAATAAAAAGGAATGGAATTTTTTTATTGCAATGATTTTTCTAGCTAAACTTCTACTGCTAATTGAATTATTTTGAGAAATATTTTTTAGAAATTCAGAAATATTTTTTTGTGTAATGTTTTTAATTTCTTTTATATTTAATTCATTAAATATAAAATTTAAATATTGTTTTATATCTATTAAATATGAATCAACTGTATTTTTGGCTAAAGATAATTCTTTTGAAATATAAAATTCAAATTTTTTGAATATAAGATTCATTTTATTTAAAAAACTTTCTTTTGAAATTTTTTAAAATTTCAAATAATTTTGCATTCTTTTTTGATTTTTTTAAAATTTAATACTAAAAATATAAATACAGAAGTTATAGGAATCTTAATGATAGTAAAAAACAAAGAAATCCAATTAATTTGTTTTGACCATATACTTATAAAAGCAACTGAAAATAAACCTATGGCGAAGTTTAATACAGTTAAGAGCATAGAAATATCTTTTTTCTTATAAATTGATAAATATTTCGCTATAATATCTACTCCTCCAGTAGAACTACCTATTTTTAAACAATAACCACATGATATTCCATTTAGAAATGCGCTTAAAAAAACTCTTATAAAAGAAGGGAAAAAACTTTCATCATCAGGAGCAAATAATCCGAAACAATTATGCATTTTATATAAATAACCGTTTGGATCGTTTATTGCAAAAGTTAAACTACTTAAGCAAAATATTAATAAAATACTATTTATCAAAGAATTTAAACTAAATTTAAAATCTAATTTTGGAAAAGAGATAAAAATTAATAATAATAAATTTACAACACCAAAAAAAGAGGCTGCAAAAATACCATTAAATGATTTATTTTTAGTAAAATCAAATATATCAATGTAAATTAAAATTTTAGCTATAGCATCTCCCATTCCATGAATTCCTGCGCTATATAATTGAATTTTATAATCTCCGCTCATGAAAATCACATCTGTAAGGGTATATAAAAAACATAAAATTCCGGATAATAAAATTGTTTTAAGATTTTTTTTGCTAAAAAGATTTAACCGTAAAAGTTCTAAGTATGATTTTTTTTGTTCTTCGTTTGTTTTCATTTTTTTACCTTTATTTTTTTAATTTTTAATTTAAATTTATTTATTCAATTTCAAGATTGAATGACAATTTAAACATAAATCGTTTTCTTGTATTTTGTTTTCTATTAAAAACCAACACCTAGGGCAAGCAGTTCCTAAAGCTGAAATTACTTTTATGTTTATTTTATCATGAAATAATATTTCTATTTGTGAAACGTTCATTAATTTGTTAAAAATATTTTTTATTTTTAGTTGTTCTAACAAATTTATATACTTTTGAGGTAAATTTAAAATTATTTTAGTTTTTAAAGAGTTATAAATTATTTTTTCTTTACAAGCTTTTTCTATTTTTTTTAAAATAATTTCTCTTAATTCAAATAATAAGTTATAATATTGTTTTTTTATAATAAAATTACTTTCTTTTTCTTTTGTAATAATAAAATTTTCTATTTCTTTAGAATTCGGTATAGTTTCTAAATAAATATCTTTTTTATTTTTAAATTTCAGAGAATTATAAGCTTCAGAAGTTGTATGTGGAATAATAGGGGTTAAGATTTTTAATAAGTCCATTAAAATATCATATATATTTGATTGAATTATTCTTCTATCTATATTATTTTCATTTTCTATATATAAGATATTTTTTGCAAAATTTAAATAAAAAGCACTTAATTTGTTAGTTAAAAAAGGATAAATTAAATTCATTATTTTTTCAAAGTTATAATTTTCATAAGATTTTACTATTTTTAATAGAATATTTTTGAATTCTAATAGAAAAAATTGATGAATTGGTTTTCTTTTGTCGAAAATAATGTAATCTTTTTTGTTATCAAAATCATTTAAATTGCCTAACATAAAACGCAAAGTGTTTCTTATTTTTCTATATTTATCTTCTATTTGTTTTAAAATGTCTTCATTAATTTTAACATCTGCATTATAGTTTACGTTCGCTACCCAAAGTCTTAAAATATCAGCTCCTTTTTTTTTTATAATGTCGATAGGGTCTATTATATTATTTAGAGATTTGCTCATTTTTTGCCCATCACCATCTAAAACAAAACCGTGAGTTATTATTTCTTTATAAGGAGCTTTATTAAAACTTGCTACAGAAGTTATTAAAGAAGAATTAAACCAACCTCTGTATTGGTCGGAACCTTCTAGATAGATATCTGATGGAAAAAATTTTTTTGATAATTTTTGTATAACACTATAAGATGTTCCTGAATCAAACCAAACATCCATTATATCTGTTTCTTTTTTGAAAATGTTATTAGGGCTTTTATTGTTTTTGTAATTTTTCGGTAATAAATCTATAGCATCCCATTCAAACCATATTTCAGGACCTTGTTTTTCGAATAAATCTGCTATGTGATTTATAATTTTTAAATCCAAAATAGGTTCGTTATTTTCTGTAATTATTATCGGCAAAGGAACTCCCCAACTTCTTTGACGACTGATAACCCAATAATCTCTATTGTTTATCATGTTATGCATTTTAATTTTTCCCCATTTTGGCATCCAATTGATTTTTTCAATTTCTTTTAGTATTTTATTTTTAATTTTATTTATATTTAAAAACCATTGGGGTATCGCTAGAAGAATAACTGGATTTTTTGTTCTTTCGTCGTGCGGATAAGAATGTTTTATAAATTCTGATTTAATTATTATATTTTTTTTTATTAAATCTTTAACAATTAATTCATTTGCTTCTTTATAAAATATACCTTTATAATGAGTTGATATTTCGTTCATAAAACCTTTTTTATCTATGCTACATAAAACATCTAAATTGTATTTTTCAGCTAATATAAAATCATCTGTTCCATGGCCTGGAGCGATGTGCACTAAACCTGTTCCTTCATTTTCTGAAACGAATGTATCTGTAATTATTCTACCTTTTCTGTGAAAAATATTGTTTTGATAGTTTATATTGTTTAATTCTTTACCTTTAAAAGTTTTTATAATTTCTATTTCATTCCAATTTAGTTTTTGTTTTAGAAAATTTAAATTTTTTTCTCCAAGAATGTATTTTTCATTTTTATTTTTTAATAAAACGTAATTGTTATCTGGATGTGCACAAATAGCTACATTAGCTGGTAAAGTCCAAGGAGTTGTTGTCCAAATTAAAAGTTTTGCGTTTTGAAAAATATTTAATTTTTCTTCTATAATTGGAAAAGTTACAAAAATAGAAAATGAATTATGTTCTTTATATTCTATTTCTGAATCTGCAAAAACAGATTGTAAAGAAGTAGACCAATAAACTGGTTTTAATTTTTTGAAAATTAATTTTTTTTCAACCATTTTTCCAAATATACGTATTTGTTCAGCTACAAAATCATTATCTGTTGTAAGGTAAGGATTATCCCAATGTCCTAAAATTCCTAATCTTTTGAAACTTTTTGTTTGTTTTTCTACAAAATTTAAAGCTGTATTTTTACAAGTTTTTAAAAAAATTTTCTTAGAAGAAAATTTATCTTTTGAAAATTTTTTTAATACAGCAGTTTCCGTAGGAAGACCATGCAAATCAAAACCCGGTATAAAAGGAGTATAAAAACCTTGCATTGATTTAAATCTTAAAATAAAATCTTTTAATATTTTATTTAATGCATGTCCTATATGTATATTTCCGTTTGCATAAGGAGGACCGTCATGTAAAATAAATTTTTTATTATTTTTATTTTGTTCTAGAATAATTTTATAAAGATTAATTTCTTCCCAATAATTTTCTAATTCTATTTCTTTTTGACTTAAGTTGCCTTTCATAGGGAAAACGGTGTAAGGCATTAATAAAGTATTTTTATAATCTTTATTTTTATTCATTTAAATTTTTTCTCCTGAAATTTTTTTCAATATATTTTTATTTTTTATTTTTTAATAAAATAATACTTATTGCAAAAATTATATATTAAAATGGAAAACTATTATATCTCCGTCTTGAACTAAATAGTTTTTTCCTTCAATTCTTATTTTTCCTTTTTCTTTTATTTTTGATAAATTTGGAATTTTTTTTAAATCTTCATAATTAAATACAGAAGCTTTAATAAAACCACGTTGTAAATCAGTATGTATTAGTTTAGCGCATTCAGGTGCATTCATTCCTTTTTTAAAAGACCAAGCTTTTACTTCTTTTTTTCCTGCAGTAAAATAAGTTTTTAAATTTAAAAGTTTATAACTTTGTTGAATTATTTCTTCTAAAGCGTTTTTTTTAATATTATAAGATTTTAAAAAATTTATTTTTTCTTCTTTTTCTGAAAATGAAGATAATTCTTTTTCTAACAAAACACAAATAGGAATAAATTTTTTATTTTTTTTTCCGCTATAAGATTGTATTTGTTTAAAAAATACATTTTGTGATAAATATTTTAAATCTTTTTCTTCGAAATTTCCTATATAAATCATAGGTTTTAAACATAAAAGATTGAAGTTTTTAATTATATTTAATTCTTCTTCATTGATTTTTAAATTATGTATAGATGTTTCTGTTTCTAATGTTTTTTTTATTTTTTTTAAAATTTCTATTTCTTTTGAAATATTTTTATTTAAATTCAATTGAATTTTTTTTTTATTAATGTTATCTAAATATTTTTCAATTTGTTCTAAATCAGACAAAATTAATTCTGTTTCTATAATATTAATTTCTTCTATAGGATTTATTTTATTTCTTACGTGTATAATATTTGTGTTTTCAAAACATTTTACTACATGACAAATAACATCTACATTTCTTATTTGTCCTAAAAATTGGTTTCCTAAACCTTCTCCTTTGTAAGCGTTTTTAACTAAACCAGCAATATCTATAAATTTTATTTGTGTTTTTATTATTTTTTCAGATTTAAAAATTTCTGATAAAAAATTTAATCTATAATCAGGAACTTCTACTATTCCTATATTGGGTTTTATTGTTGCGAATGGATAATTAGCTTCTAAAGCTTTCATATTAGTTAATGCATTAAATAAGGTAGATTTACCTATATTCGGCAATCCTATTATTCCTACTTTCATCATTTTATATTTCTCCGTTCTAAAATCAATAAAATTATAATTGATTATGAATTATTTTTTTAATATTATAATATTATTTTTATTTTTTTAATGTTATTATTATCTAATATAATAACATTAATTTGATGTTTTATATAAAATAAATTTCAATTTAATAATGTTAATTTTGAAAAATTGAAGTTTTAAAATATTTTTAATTTATTAAATTTATTTTAAAATAGTAAAATAATTATATAAATGGTTATTTAAATTTATTTATATTTTTAATCCATTTGTTAATATTAATATTTTAAATTTATATTTTTTTTAAATTATTTAAGGAGTTTAATTAACAAAAAATGAAAAAAATGATACCAGTTGGAATTTCTGGAAGACATTTACATGTAACGCAAAAAACATTAGATATTTTATTTGGTTGCGAAAATTATAATTTAAATTTATTTAAAGAATTGAAACAAAAAGGACAATTTGCTGCTAAAGAAAAAATTGATGTTATGAGTAAATCAGGAAGCATTATTAAAGGAGTAAGGTTAATGATTCCTGTTAGAAATGTAGATCAATTAGAGTTAAGTCAAAGTGATTGTTTAAGACATAAATTTAATGCTCCTGTTAGATCTTCAGGTGATATTAAAAATTCTGATGGTGCTATTTTAATTGGTCCTAAAGGACAAGTAGAAATTAGTGAAGGAGTTATTATTTCAGATAGGGCGCGAAATGATGCCTAATTATGAGTGATTTCACGTATCACGAACATCAT
>NZ_JBIPDD010000005.1:0-23186 GCF_046896035.1 Candidatus Phytoplasma palmae
TACCAGGGCAAAGGTTAACAACCTTTACAAGGCGAAAGAGGAAAAATAAGTTTACCAAAGGTAACTTATTTAACCGCCGAATGCTTGGAAACTTGCTTGTTCGGTGGTGTGGGGGGCTTAGATTAATATCTAGTAATAGAAAAACGGTCTAATTCTATCTCGATAAAACTCCTATTTTTAGTATTATTACTAAAAAAAAAGACAAAAATTTTAGTTTTCAAAAATATTTGATTAAAATTATTGATATTTTTAATCAAAAAGGAGTTAAATTAAGTTTCAGCGGAAGAAATGATCTTATATTAGAAGGTAAGAAAGTTTCAGGAAGTGCTTTTATACAAAATAATAATGGTATGGTGATGCATGGAACTTTATTGTATGATTGTGACATTAATACAATGGTACGTTGTATTACTCCTAATAATGAAAAATTAGTTTCTAAAGGGATAAAAAGTGTTTTTTCTCGAGTTGTTAATTTAAAAAAATATTTAAAAAATATTTCTCAGGATGAAATGATAGATTATTTAGAAAAAAAAATGTCTAAAAAAGAATATTTTTTAAGTTATGAAGAAATTGCTCTTATTGAAAAAAATTCAAAAAAATATTCTTCTAAAGAATGGTTATATTTTCAACATCCTCCATATTCTAAAGTTTTAAAAAAACGTTTTGATTGGGGTAATATTGAAATTTTATTAGATTTAAATAATGGTGAAATTAAAAAGATGTCTTTAATAGGGGATTTCTTTAACAAAGAAGATAACTTATATTTTTTTACAGAAAAATTTAAAAATATTAAGTATGATGATGAATCATTAAAAAAAGTTTTAAGTAAAGTTGATATTGGTGATTATATTTTAAATGCCAATAATGAAGATTTTTTTTCTTTAATAAAAGAAGGAATTTTATATTTTTGATTTTTTATTTAAATAACATAATAATTTTATTTAAAATTTAATTATTTTTTAATATTTGTAATTTTTAAAATTTTTTTGTATTTTATAATTTATGTTTTATTTTTATAATGATATTATTGTGTTATAATTTTTTAGATAAAAAAATTATTTTTTTAAGGAAGGAATTGATAATTTTAAACAAATGAAAAAATTTTTATTAAAACAAATTAGCTTTGTTTCTTTTATTTTAGCTATTGCTTTTATTATTGAGTTTGTTTTCACTAAGTTATTTTTTGGTTTTGATTGTTGTGTTTCTTTTTTAAAATTAGAATTACTTCCTATAATTTTAATAGGTTTTCTTTTTGGTTTTAAAATTAGTTTTTTTTCTATTTTGTTATACATTGTTTTACATATAATGATGGAGTATACAATTTCTTTTCATCAGCATGGATTATTTGCACACTTTGAAAAAGAAAATTATATATTATTGTTAGGCCTTTTACTCTTTGTTTTTTTTATTCCTTATTTATGTTGTTCTATTACAGGTTTTTTTTATAAAAAAAATTTTAATCATTTATCTAAAAATAATGCTATTTTTAAAAGTTTATTTTTAATTACAATAATACAAATTTTATCGTATATGATTTTTGTTTATTTGACTTTTTTTCAACAAAAAAATGATTTTTTTGATGATTATCCTACTAATATATTTGGTATTTCTTTTTTATTAAAAATAGATTCTTATAAAATGATTTTTTTATATTATTTTAATTCTGTAATTTTTACTAATTTTATTATTGGAATTATTTTATATTTTATTAGACCTATTTTAAAAGATAATTTGGAAAATTTTAATATACACTCTATCAAGTAAAAAAATTTTTTGTTAATATAATATAAATTCAATGTTAAAATAATTAATAATTATTTAATTAATTTATCTATTATTTTTAAATAATCTAGTCTAGGATAATAACCTAGATTAATTTGTAATAAATTTTTTTCAAAAATTTTGTAATTTATACTTTTACTATGGTTATTTTTTAAATAATCTAATACAAATTTAATCGGAACAATAAAGTATTTTTTATGTACTTTAAAATGAATTATAAAAAAAGATAATCCTTTAAATTTTTTTATTTCTTTTAATGTTTCTATTTGGTGATTTGGTATATTAGATAAGTTAAAAATAGATTTATTATTAGTTTCTTTTACATCAAAAGATAAATAATTTCCTTTATAAATTCCATGATAATCTGGTAATGAATTTGAATTAAAATATGCTTCTGTGATCTTGGCTTTAGATCTTTTTGGATATTCCACTTTCACTATTTTAATAGGAATAGCGTTTTTAAAAATTAGAGCTATATTATTTTCTCTATAAAATTTGTTAGTTAAAGAAATATCTTGTTCTAAACTGATTCCTAAACGACTTTTGTTTATTATTGGAATATTATTGTTATTTTCTTTTTTGAATGGGTAATCCATATTTTTCTTTCTATTTTTAAATAATTTTTCAAGTATTTTATTTATTAAAATTTAATTTGCCAAAGGAGATTATATTGCAATACATGAAAGAAATAAGTTTTGTTGCCTTAGGAGGTATAGGGGAGAATGGGAAAAATTTTTATTTGTTAAAAATTAAAAATTCTTATTTTATTTTAGACGCAGGTTTGAAATATCCTAATCTTTCTGTTCATGGTATAGATTGTATCATTCCTAATTATACACAAATAGAAGATGTTAAGGATCAAATAAAATGTATTTTTATTACTTCTTCTTTAGATACTCATTTAGGAGCTTTACCTTATTTAATGAAATATTTAAATGTTCCTATTTATGCTTCTGACTTTACTATAGAAATTTTAAAAGTTAATTTTAAACAAAATAATATTGATTTAAAAAATATCACCTTCAATTCTATCAAAAATGATTCTATAGTTCAATTTGAAGATACAAAAGTTTCTTGTTTTGGAATTGCCCATTTTTTACCAGAAACTTTAGGTCTTGCATTTAGTACTACAAAAGGTTATATTATTTACATTAGTGAAATGCATTTTTTACAATCTAAGAATAAAAATTTTCAAACAAATTTTTTAACTTTATCTAGGATAGGGCAAAAAAAAATTTTAGCTCTTATTGTATCTTCTCAAGGAGCTTTTAAAATTGTACAACAAACTAAAGAGGAACTTTTAGAATATTATTTAACTAGTTGTTTTGCGAGTATAGAAAACAATATTATTATTTCTTTTTTAATTCCTGATTTATTAAAAATTCAATTAGTTATTGATTTAGCGGTTTCTTTTGGATTAAAAATTGTTATTTTAGGACGTAAAAGTGAACAAATTATTGATATTGCATTGCAAAAAGGTTATTTAAAAATTCCAGATGGTTTTTTGATTAATTTAAAAACTCCTAATAATTATCTTAAGTTCAAAAAATTAGTAGTTATAGTTGTAGGTAAAAGATTCGAACCTTTTTATAGATTAAAAAGAATGTGTAAAAAAACAGATCGTTTAATTACTTTAAATAATCGTGATAAAATTTTGCTATTTTCTATCGAAGTAACAGGTATAGATAAAATTCAAAATCAAACTTTAGATATTTTATCAAGGCACGGATTAGTTGTAGATATTTTAGAAAAAGATTTATTAACAGCTTCTTATAATTATGAAGAGAATTTTAAATTATTATTACATTTATTGGAACCAAAGTTTCTTATTCCAGTTGTTGGAGAATACCGACATCAATATAAAATTAAAAAAATTGCTCAAAATTTTAATTATTCTGAAGATAAAATATTTATGTTTGAAAACGGAGATAAATGGATTTATGGAAGCGAAAATAAACCTTTGGTGAAAAAGAATTTTTTTCCTAATTTAAAAGAAATTTTAATTGATGGAACTCCTGTTTTAGAAGGTAATGATTACCTTATGAAAGATCGTGAGCTTTTAGCTAATGATGGAGTAATTATTATAGCTTGTAATATTGATTTGAAATTAAAAAAAATTATAGGTAATATTGAATTAATTAGTAAAGGATTTTTAGATAAAATTAAAATAAATACTCTTTTATCTAAATTAAAAGAAAATTTTACTATAATGAGTAATTCTTTTTTGAATAATAGTAAACAAATAAAATGGAATGATTTTAAAAATAATTTAAGAGAAGAATTATCTAAATTTATTTTTAAAGAAACTAAAAAAAAGCCTGTTATTATTCCTGTTTTAATTTTTGTTGATTCTTATTAAAATAAAATAAATTTCTTAATTCAATATTTTTTATGTCTCTTATTTGAAACATAGAAAGGAAATAAAAAAATTAAATGAACATGATGACTCAAAATATAAATTCTACTTCTCTAGCTAAAAAATTTGATATATTTTTTTATGCTTTTGGCGGATTGGGAGAAGTTGGAAAAAATATGTATATTTTTGAAATCGAACAAAAAATTTTTATTGTTGATTCAGGAATTTCTTTTTCAGGTGATTCTTTTTTAGGAGTTAATTATGTTATACCTAGTTATGAACATTTGTTAAAAAATGAACATAAAATTGTGGGTATTTTTATTACACATGGTCATGAGGATCATATAGGTAGTATACCTTTTTTACTAAGGAAAATTAGAATTCCAAAAATTTTTGTTTCAGGAATAGCATATGATTTAATTGAATCTAAGCTTATTGAACATAAATTAAATCGTTATTCAAAAATTATGATTAAATATTTTCATAATTCAAAATTTAATTTCTTTAATACGGAAGTTTCTTTTGTTAGATTGAATCATTCTATACCTGATACATTTGGTATTGTTTTTAAAAACAAAAAAAATATTCTTTTTTATACTGGTGATTTTAAAATTGATCATACTCCTGTTGGTCCAGTTGCTGAATATTATAAATTATCAAATTTAGGTCAAGAAGGAACTTTATGTTTGTTTTCAGATTCTACCAATGCTCAACATAAAGGATTAATTCAATCTGAGAATGCTGTTGGAAATACTATTAATCAACTTTTTTATAAAATTCAAGGAAGAGTTGTTATTGTTACCTTTGCTTCTAATTTTTATCGTATTAAACAAATAATTGAATCTAGTATTTTAACTAAAAGAAAGATAGCTGTTTTTGGTAGAAGTATGGAAAGAGCTATTGAAACAGGAGTAAAAAACGGTTATTTAAAAAATGCCAAAAATTTTATTGTTAATGGTAACGAAATTGATAAATATTCTAATATTACTTTACTTTGTACCGGTTCTCAAGGCGAACCTTTAGCTGCTCTTAGTAGAATTGCAAATGGCATACATAGACAAATTAAGTTACATCCTAAAGATACAGTTATTTTTTCTTCTTCTCCTATTCCTGGTAATCAAGATAGTATAAACAAAATTTTAGATTTACTTTTTAAAATGGATGTTGACGTTATTACTCATGGGTCATTAGTCGATACTCATGCTTCTGGTCATGCTAGTCAAAATGATTTAAAATTAATGTTGAATTTAATTAATCCAAAATATTTTGTCCCAGTTCATGGAACTCATATGATGTTAATGGCGCATAAAACTTTAGCATTAGAGTGCGGTATTAATGAAAAAAACATTTTTCTTTTAGATAATGGAGATGTATTAGGATTAAATAATAATAATGCTGAAGTTGTTGATAAAATTCCTATTTCTAATGTTTATATAGATGATTCTGGATCTGAAGATTTAGGTAATTATATCTTAAAAGAAAGAAGAATTTTAAGTGAAGAAGGTTTGTTTTCTGTTATAGTAAGTATTAATTTGAAAAAGAAAAAAATTTTAAATTTTCCTATGATATTTTCTCGTGGATTTATTTATATGAAAAGTAATAAAGAATTAATGAAGTCGATATCTTTCGAAATTAAAAAAATAATACAAAATTATTTGTTAAAATATGAAAAATTTAACAAGAATTTTTTAAAAAAAAATATTATTAATTTTGTTACTTCTAAAGTTTATGAATTAACTTTAAGAAATCCTATTGTTATTCCTATTATTTTAACTATTTAATTTAATAAAATTGTTATTTAATTATTAAATAAAAAAAATTAATATTTTTCATTTATACAAAATAAATAACTAATTTTGTAAGTAATATAAATTTAATAATAAATAATTATTTTATTATATATGTATAATATAATTACCGTATTTTTATTTTTTTATTTGTAAAAAATCAACTATGTAATTGTTAAAGAAGGAAAAAAAATATTATGTTTTGTGAAAAAAGTCAAATTAATGAAGAAAATTTTATTGAAAAAGATATTTTATTAAATAATTTAAATGTTAAAGTAGAAGTTAAATATATTAAAAAACCAAAAAAAAAATTAAAAAGAGAATGGTTTGTTAAAGATTTTTGTTTTGTTTCAAATGAGAAAGAATATTGTTTACCTAAATTAGTTATTTATTTTAATCATATTGATAATGATAATCCTGAATTTTTTTTACAACCAGGTCAAAAAATTAAAATTATCGAGGGAAAATTGAAGTTTCATTCTGTTTCTGATTTAAATAAGAATTTTTTAGATATTTATAAATTTAAACAATTAAGTGATAAATAATTTTAATTTTATTTTTCGATTTAAAATAAATATATGACTGTCTTTTTTAGGTAGTCTTTTATTTTTTTCAAATTCAAAATTTTAAATTTTTGTATTTTTCCAATAATAAAAAAAGGAAAATGAATTATGCCTGAATTACCAGAAGTTGAAGTTATTATTAATATTTTAAAAAAAAGATTAATAGGTCTTCAAATTCAAAAATTATATGTTTTTTATGAACCTGTTATTCAGGAATTAGATTTTTTTAAAAAAATTATTAATAAAAAAATTTTAGATATCAAAAGAAAAGGAAAATTTTTATTATTTTTTTTGAGTGATGATTTAGTTATAGTGGGTCATTTAAGAATGGAAGGTAAAATTTATCTTCATAATAATTCTGATAATTTGCAAAAACATAAAGATGAGCATTTTAGAATTTTATTAGAAAAAAATATTGTTTTAAGGTATTATGATTTTCGAAAGTTTGGTCGTTTTGCTTTATATAAACAAGATAATTATCTACAAGAGAGTAAATTAGATAAATTAGCTTTAGATCCTTTTGAAATAGATGCGGGAATTTTTTATTCCAAATTACAAAAAACTAGGGTTTCGATAAAGACATCTTTACTTAATCAAAGAATTATTTCCGGAATTGGTAATATTTATGCTAACGAAATTTTATTTTTAACTAAGATTAATCCTAAAACTCAATCTTCTTTTTTAAGTTTTAAACAAATTATTAAATTGTTAGAAAATGCTAAAAAGATTTTATCTCGAGCTATTATTTGTGGCGGAACTTCTATTTCTACTTTCGAGGCTATAGGTAAAAAAGGTTCTTTTCAAAAAGAACTTTTAGTTTATAGAAAAGAAAAAGAAAAATGTATTTTTTGTTTTAATTTAATTCAAAAAATAAAAATCGGAGGACGAAGTTCTTATTTTTGTTTGAAATGTCAACCTTTTGTATAAATAATGTTTTTTTATTGAATTAAACCAAATATTAATTTTATAGGAGTGATTTAATTGTTTGCTTTGAAGTGTTTTAAAATTAAAATTAAAAATTTCTTGTTTCAAGAAGAACAAAAAAATTTGTTTTTGTTGTATCAACCCTTAATAGGATCTAAAGCTTTAACTTTTTATTTTACTTTATATTTTTTGGCTAATTTTGATGATCAATTATATTTTATGCATCAATTTTTATTAGATTTATTAAATATGAATGAAAAAGATTTTTTAAAAAACAAAGATAAATTAGAAGCTATTAAGTTATTAGAGACTTTTCAAAATAATAAAAAAGAAATTATTTATTTTTTAAATACTCCATTAAAACCTTTTTTATTTTTTCAAGATCCTGTTTTGAGTCAATTTTTGTTGAGTGAAGTTGGTGACAATATATATTGTTATTTAAAAAAATTGTTTTCGCAGGAAAAAGATATTTTAAAACCTGAATATAAAAATATTAGTAAAAATTTCACAGATGTTTATAGTTTTAAAAAAGTTAACATTCAAGAAGCAATAAAAAAATATAATAATATCGATATTCAAAAAAATTCTGATAATTTTCAAAAATATTTCGATTATGATCTTTTTATTAAAAGTTTACCAGAGAGATTTAAAAAACCTTTTTTATTAGAATGGAAAAATATTGATTATATTGTTAAATTAGGATTTGTTTATGGAATTGAACCTCAAAAAATGGCTATTTTATTTCAGGATAATTTTCGTGACTTAAATGAATTTATTGATTTAGATAATTTAAAAAATTTTATAAAAAGCAAACTTCTTCAAGAAAATAATGATGTTAAATTAATTCATTCTTATAAACATAAAAAAGACGATGATGATGAAGAAATGATTGTATATTTACAAAATGCTCAACCTCATAGAATAATTAAAAATTTTTCTAAAAGTAAACATTTTCTTTACGGTTTATATGATATTGTTTTTTTATTGATGGAAAAAACTAATGCTGATATAGGTGTTATTAATGCTTTGTTAATGTATGTTTGTAAAATTAAAGATCAAAATAATTCACCTGTTCCTTCTTTTAATTATTTTAAAACTATTTTAGATTCTTGGTTTAAAAAAGGAATTGTTTCTGCTAAAAAAGCTTATTATTATTTAATGGAGAAAGAAAAAATTAAAATTTTCGAAAAGAATAAAAAAAATAGACCTAAATGGTTAGATCAGATTCAAAAAGAATTAAAATTTTAAAATTTATTTATCAAAAATTATTATATTAAAAAAAGGTGTTATTGAATATGTGTTTTTTTGAAAAATCTTATTTCAAAAAAATGAGAGAATTTATTTCAAAACAAGAGGAAACTAAAGATTTAAAAATAGAAGATAAAGATGTTTTAACTGTTTATAATTATTTGAAAAATAAATTACAATCTAAAAATTGTTCCAATTATCAAATGGTATTAAAAACTAAACCTTATGTTCGTGTAGTGTTGAAAGAAACTTTTGAAAGTAAAAAAATAGATTTTGAAAATGAATTAAATAAAATCAATATGTTATTTCAACAAGAAATTAAATTTGAAAATTTGAAAATTTTTTTTAAAAAAAATTTAATTCAAGAAAAAGTTTTTTCAAATATTAAAGATATTATTTCATCTTTTCCTTTGATTGAAAAAAGTTTGTATTTATATGGTCCTTTCGGGACGGGTAAAACTTTATTTTTAAAATTTTTAGCAAGAGAATTAATTAAAAAAAGATTTTTAGTTTTGTTTTTTTTTATGCCTGATTTAACCAGACAATTTAGATATAACTGGAATAATAATGATGCAATAGAGAATAAATTAAATTATTTAAAAAAAATTGATTGTCTAATTTTAGATGATTTAGGTTCTGAAAATATGAATTCTTTTTTTAGAGATGAAATTTTTATTCCTTTGTTGAATTATCGTTATGAAAATAAATTACCTGTTTTTTTTAGTAGTAATTTAAATGCTCAACAATTATACGAATATTTTGCATTTCATAAGGATTTTAATAGTGATATTAAAGCTCATAAAATTATTCGTTTTATAAAAAATATGACTTTTTGTTATGATTTTTCCTCTTAAAAAAAATAAAAATTCATTTTATAAAATGAATTTTTATTTTTTATTATGTAAATGAAATAATATTAATTTTTTTTGTCTTCTTTTTTTACATATGTGTAAACACTTACAGGCATTATCATTTCAGAAATAAACACAAAATTATTATTTTTTTTAATTTTATTCATTTCTCTTTCTTCTTTTTCGAAAAATTTAAAACGATAATTCATATATTTAATATTATTTTCTTCAACAATTTTTTCTATGCTATTTTTTATCTTTTGAAAATCTGTTTTTTCAAAAATACCTATAGGTAATGTTGAAACAATTCCTTTAATTTGTTTATTTTTAATATTTTCTTTAGAGATTAATTCTTCAAAATCAGCAGCATTTCCTTGAATAACCTTTATTCCTGGAAATCTTTGTTTTAATTCATCGCATAAATCTTTATTTATTTCAATACATATTATATTTTCTAAACCAAATTTGTTTATTAGATATTGTGTTATATTTCCGCAACCAGAACCTAATTCTAAAATTTTATCTTTATTTTTAATTAGTTCTTGTGGTTTTAAATCAGAAATATTTTGGAAGTATTCTGAAATTTCTTGTGTTTCTGGAAAAAGTCCTGTTCCCATTGTTTTAGTATTTAAAATAACTTTTTTGGCGTGTGCCCATTCTCTTTCGTTATATGGCAAAATTGAAATTATTATTAATGTTAAAAAGATTAAAAGCAATCTAATTAAAAAGTATTTTTCTGTTCTTTTAAAGAAAAAAATACTAAAAGAAAGTGTTAAAAATGAAAAAATTATTTTTATATAAGAAAATAATAAATTTTTTTTATCATAAGGGTTAATAAATTGTTCTTTCCAAAAATTTTTTTCATTTTCATGTTCGAATAATTTAAATAAGAAAAACGAAAAAGCAATATATAATATTGAAATAAACAAAGGACAAATTAAATGTTTTTTAGAAATTTTAAATTTATTATTAAAATAAAAAAATAAAAAACAAACAGGAATTACAATATATTCTAAATAATATATAATTAAATTAAAAAATAAAATGTTATTTTCATTGGAATATAAATTCCAATCTCTTACAAAAGAGCGTAAAAATAAAGTATTAATTAAAATATTCACTATTACTGAAAAGCTTAAAATATTAATTATTGTTTTGTTTTTTTTATAAATTGTATTGATAATTATAAATAAAATTAAAAAAATATTATATTTAGAAAAAGAAAAAAAATGATAAAATTTGAATTGATAAAAATTATTTTTACCTAATGATAAATTTATAATATGAATAATAGATAATAAAATACTTAAAGTTGTTATTATTAAAAATAACCAATTTAAATATTTTTTTGTCAATAATTTTTTTATTGAAAATATATTATTTTTTGAAATTTTTTTCTTCTTATTATTTTTTTTTGAAATTTTTGTCTTCATATGTTTGTAATAAAATTTCCGTTCTTGTATTTTTTATAAATTTTCTAAAAAATTTCAAAATATCTTTGAATTTTTAATATTTTTTGATTTTTTAATAAAAAAAATTTATAAATTAATAAAAAATTAAAATAAAAAACAACATATATTTTAATAAATAATTATCCTTTATTTTTTTAATATAAATAAAAATAAATCTTCAAATAAATATAGATTTAATTTTAGTTTTTATTCAATTACACTTTAATATTATCTAGGTTATTTATCATTATATATAGTATATACTAGCACAAAATATTATTTCTTTATTAAAATATTTTTAATAATTAGTATTTTTCATATTTTAAAAAAATATAAATATTTATTTTTTTTTAAAATATTTATTTTTTCAAAAAAACATAATTGTTATTTATACTTTTTTATTGAAAATAATGTTATAATTATAATGATTTGTTTTATAATCTGAATTGTAAAACTAAACATAATACATTTATTAATATATTAATTTATATATTATTTTGTTTTTATGTTTTTTTCTTTTTTATATTTTAAAATTTTATTTTTTATTTTTTTAATTTTTTAACTTTATTTTTTATTAATATAATGAAGTCAGAATATAAATAAAATGATATAAATAAAATTTTAAAAAAATATGTTAATTACTTATATATATATTTCTAATATTAATGATAATTAATTCAATAATTAATATTTTTTTTATATTATATTGAATTTAATTTTTTTATAATTTAATTATTTTTAATTAATTTATTAAAAAAAAATATTTTTTTATCGTAAATTGATATTAATTGAATATTATATAATTCAAGTTTAATGTTTTAAAAAAAATTTTTATTTAAATACTCTATACTTATGGTTTAAAAAATTTATTAAAAAAACAGGTAATTAAGCAATGCAATTTAAAAAAATAAATGACGAAATAATACAATATAATTTTGAAATTGTTAAAAAGGAATTTGATTCTTTTGTTGAGAAATCTTTTAAAGAAATTCAATCTCAAATTTTTATTAAAGGATTTCGAAAAGGTTTTGTGACAAGAAATGTTTTTGAAAAAAAATTCGGAATTAAGAAATTATATAATAGTGCTTTTGAATATTTAGTTCAAGAGAAAGTAGATCAAATTTTAAAAAATAATAATGATTTTAAAATTTTAGAAAATTATAAGATTACTAATTTTAAATTAGAAGACATTTATTCTTTTAAAGAAAAATTTCATTTTTCTATAGAATTTAATTTAAAACCTGAAATAACATTGAATTTTCCTTATAAAGGCATAAAATTAAATTCGAATCTTAAAAAAGAAATAACAGAACAAGAAATTCAAAATCAAATTGACTTGTTTTTAGAAAGCAATAATTTATTTGAATCAAAAAAAGAAGGATCTTTTTTGGAAAAAGGCGACATTGCTGTTTTCGATTTTAAAGGATTTTTAAACGAAACTACTCCTTTAGAAGGAGGGCAAGCTACTAATTATTCCTTGGAAATAGGATCTAATAAATTTGTTCCTGGTTTTGAAAAAGAAATGATCGGAATGAAAAGACAAGAAGAAAAAATAATTAAAGTTGTTTTTCCTTCAGATTATAATCATAAAAAGTTAGCTTCTAAAGAAGTTACATTTAAAATTTTTTTGCATGATATTAAGATTAAGAAAAAATTAACTTTGGACGAAACATTAATTAAAAGTATTAAAATACCTAATGTTAATAATATTGAAGAATTTAAAAATTATATTAAAAAAAATTTAGAATATAAAAAAAATTCCGAAATAGAAAATGAAAATAAAAAACAAATTTTGGATTTTTTAATAAAAAATTCTAATATAAAAATACCTTTAAATTTAGTCAATATTGAAAAAAATAATTTAATAAAACAATTAGAATCTCAACTAAAAATACAAAATATAGAATTAAATAAATATTTAGAAAATATGAAATTAGATTTAGAAAAATTTCATCAAGAAATGAATGAAAAAGCTTTAAATAATTTAAAAATAAATTTTTTATTAGAAGAAATATCTGAAAAAGAAAAAATAACGATTCAACCTAATGAATTAGAATTAGCTTATCAACAGTTAAGTTTAGAGAATAATGTAAATATATCTAAAATAAAAGAAAATGCATCTATTCAAGAATATTTAAAAAAACATTTATTACAAGATAAAACACTTAAATTTTTACTAGATAACGTTAATTTTACAAACATCAAATAAAAAAGATAAAAAATTTTAATTAAATAATTTTATATATGATATATTATTTTAATGATATTGATATTTAAATTTTGAAATTAAAAACCAATTTACTGTTTTTTATCTTTTTATTTTATTTATTTGGTTTTTTATTAATTTAGTTATTTTTAAATTAATTTTTAAAATTTTTAATCTCATTTTTTAAAAGGATGTGAAAAAAAAATAATGAATAAAAACGATAAATTAAAAATAGAAAAAAATATTCCTAAAGAATTACCGGCTATCATCGTAAGAGATATTGTTCCTATTCCTCATAATGATTTAAGAATTGAAATAGGACGAATTTTTTCTATTAATGCAATAATAACTTCTAAAAAAAACGCATGTCCTTATATTGTTATTATGTTGCAAAAGAATTTTTTAAATGAAAAACCTAAGATCTCTGATATAGAAAAATATGGAGTTTTAGCATATATTTTATCTTCTGAAAAAATTGATAGTGATTTTTATAAGGTTACTTTTCGTATTTTAAAAAGAATTAAAATACAAAAAATATCTAAAAAGAATGATTTATTTAATGTTAAATATGAATTTGTACCTGTTATTTTTGATGATTTAAGAGAAGAGAAAATATTAATTAAATTAATAATTAAACAAATTGCAAATAAAATGAATCAAATTTTATTAATACCAGAAAATACTTTTTTAGAAAAAGTACAAAACGGCATTACTACTGAAGAAGCTGCTGATTTAATTATTTTTTCCTTAAAAATTGAGGAAAAAAATAAATATAAATATCTTAAAGAAACTCATTTGAATAAAAGATTAATGTATATTTTACAAGATATTCAAATGAAAAAAGATATTTTAGAATTAGAAAATAAGATTAATATAGAAGTTAAACGTAGCATTGATGAAAATCAAAAAGAATTTTATTTAAGAGAAAAAATGCGAGCTATTCAAAATGAGTTAGGGGATAAGGTCCGAAGAGAAGAAGAAATAGAAGAAATAAGAAAAAAAATTAATTCTTCTTTTATGCCTAAAAATATTAAGTCTAAAGCTTTGCAAGAACTTTCTCGTTATCAAACTATGTCTTCTATGGTTGCTGATTCTTTTGTTATTAGAAATTATTTAGATTTTTTAATTTCTTTACCTTGGAATAAAAAGAGTAAAGATGTTAATGATTTAAAACAAATACAGATAACTTTAGAAAAAAATCATTATGGATTAGATAAAGTTAAAGAACGTATTATTGATTATGCAGCTGTTAAAATAATGACTCAAAAAAATCCGCAAAATATTATTTGTTTTGTAGGACCGCCAGGAGTAGGAAAAACTACTTTGGCTATTTCTATCGCAGAAGCTTTAGGTAGG
Organism: Candidatus Phytoplasma palmae; assembly: GCF_046896035.1. NCBI lineage: Bacteria > Bacillati > Mycoplasmatota > Mollicutes > Acholeplasmatales > Acholeplasmataceae > Candidatus Phytoplasma > Candidatus Phytoplasma palmae. Next base: position 14,525 of record NZ_JBIPDD010000005.1, read on the forward strand.
AAATTTGTCAAACAATCTTTAGGCGGATTACAGGAAGAAAGCGAAATTAAAGGACATAGAAAAACTTATGTTGGCGCTATGCCTGGAAGAATTTTAAACGGTTTAAAAGATGTTGGAGTTATTAATCCAGTTTTTTTACTAGATGAAATTGACAAGTTAGTTAATAATTTTCAACACGATCCAGGTTCTGCTTTATTAGAAGTTTTAGATCCTAATCAAAATAAAAATTTTGTAGATCTTTATTTATCAGAAGCTTTCGATTTATCTCAAGTTTTATTTATTACTACTGCTAATGATTTAAGTACTATTTCTGAACCGTTAAGAGATCGTTTAGAAATTATAGAACTTAATTCTTATACAGAGCAAGATAAACTTATAATTGCTAAAGAACATTTATTGCCTAAACAATTAAAAGATCATGGTCTTAAAAAAGAACAATTTTTAATAAGTGATGAAATTTTTCTTTATATTATTAGACATTATACAAAAGAAGCAGGTGTACGAAATTTAAATAAACATATTGCTACTTTAATACGTAAAACAGTAAAAGAAATTTTAATGAATAAAGTAGAGTATCTTGAAATGAATAAAGAAAAAATTGAAAAATTTTTGGGTAAAATAATTTATCAGCATTTATTAGTAAGTCCTAAAAATCAAATAGGTTTTGTTAATGGATTAGCTTATACTTCTTTAGGTGGAGATATTTTACCAGTTGAAGTAACTTATTATAAAGGTACAGGAAAATTAGTTTTAACTGGACATTTAGGTAAAGTTTTAGAAGAAAGCGCTATAACTGCTTTTAGTTTTTTAAAATCTCATTATCAACAATTAGGAATTGATTATAATATTTTTGATACTAATGATTTTCATATTCATTTTTTAGAAGGAGCTATACCAAAAGATGGCCCTTCAGCTGGAGTAACTATAGCAACTTCTATTTTTTCTGTTATTAAAGGAAAATGTGTTAGAAGAGATGTGGGAATGACTGGAGAAATTACTCTTAGAGGTTCTGTTTTACCTATAGGAGGATTGAAAGAAAAAGCTATTGCCGCTAATAGAAGTGGTTTAAATACTATTTTTATTCCTAAGGATAATTTAAAAGATATAGATGATATACCTAAAGAAGTTAGAGATAAATTGGAAATTATTACTATAGAAAGTGCTGATGATGTTTTTGTGAAAGCTTTAGTTTTATAAAATAAATAAAAATCAATTGCAAAGGAAATTAAATAATGATGAATTTTTTTCAAATTTTTCAATTATCTAAATATATGATATATTTTATTTGTGTTTTTATTGTTTTTGTTGTTGTGTTTACTTCTGAAAAAAGTATGATAGATGTTTTTGCAGAGCAATACGGTAATTATAAAACAAATCCTTCTGAGACTTTTTTAAATTATTCTCTTTCTTTGTTAATTTTGATATTATTTTATAATTCTTATTTTTATCTTCAAACGTTGTCATTATTTAAAAATTAATAAAATAAATCTATATTTAAATTTATTATTTAAAATTTTAAAATTTTATTTCGAAAAGGAGTGTGAGAAGAAAAGAATGACTAAAATTATTGTTCGTAAAGAAGAAACTATAGAAGAAGCTTTACGACGTTTTAAACGTAGCGTGTCTAGAGATGGCATTTTAGCTCAAGTTAGAAAAAAAGAATTTTATATTAAACCTAGCGTTGAAAGAAAAAATAGAAGAAAAAATATTAAAAAAAAGAGATATTAATATTTAAGAAATTTTATTAAAATAAAAAAATTATTTACAATAATATTTTTATTTTATAATTTTCCAAAAAAATGAATTTTATAATTTTATATATTTTTTTGGAAAATTATTTTTTATTTATTTTGTATTTTTTTAAAATTAAAATATTTTCATTTTATAGGAGTATCGTTAAAAATGATTATTTATATATATAATCAAACTAAAATGAATATTTTTAAACTAAAAAAAAAAATAATTAAGATTTTTGATTCTTTAGAAGATGAAAAAAAAATCAATATTATTTTTGTAAATAATAAAAAAATAAAAGAAATGAATTTTTATTATTTAAAAAAAAAATATGCTACCGATGTTTTATCTTTTGAAAATGAAATGGATAATATTTTTTTAGGAGATGTTTTTGTTTCTTTAGAAAAAGCTTTAGAACAATCTTTATATTACGGGCATAGTTTTGAAAGAGAAGTTATTTTTTTAGCTCTTCATGGATATCTTCATTTAAAAGGATATAATGATAATGATAAAGAGTCTTCAGAAAAAATGAATTCTTTGCAAGAAAAAATTTTGTATAATTTTGAAAACAAAAAAAAATGAAATTTTTTTAAAATTATTGGTTTTAAAGCATAAAGGAGAAAAATGTTTAAATCAGGTTCTATTATGTTGTTAGGAACTACTAATGTAGGAAAATCTACTTTATTAAATTGTTTAATTAATAAAAAAATTTCTATTACAAGTTGTAAAAAAAACACTACTTTATTTAATATTTTAGGAATTGTTAACGATGAAAAATATCAATTAATTTTTATTGATACTCCAGGAATTTATACAGAAACAAAAAATAATTTATTTGATAGAAAAAGAAACTCTCTTATTTGGAAAAATGTTAATGAAATTGATATTTTTTTATTTGTTGTAGAAAAAGAATGTAGTTCAGAAGAAAAAAAAATTTTAGAGAATTTAATTAAATTTAAGAAAAAAGTTATTTTAGTTATTAATAAGTTAGATATCAAAAAAAATATCTTAATAGATAAAATTATTTTAAGTTATTTAAATATTTTGGATTTTGAATATATTGTTCCTGTATCAGCATTAAAAAGAAAAAATATAGATATTTTGCTTCAAAATATTCTTTCTTTAATAGGAGAAGGACCTCTTTATTTTCCCAAAGAAGTTTTAACTGATATTCCTGAAGATAAAATAATAACAGAATTTGTTCGAGAAAAAATTCTTTATTTTGTTCATCAAGAAATACCTCATAGTTGTTCTATTGTTTTAGAAGATATGTTTTATAATAAAGATTCTTATTTAGAAATTTCTGTTTTAATTTATGTTCGTAAAACAAGTCATAAAAAAATTTTAATCGGTAAGAATGGTTATAAATTAAAAAGAATAGGAATTGAAGCTAGAAAAGAAATTAATCAATATTTAAAACAAAAAATTCATTTAAACTTATGGGTTAAAGTTGAAAAAAAATAAATTATTAATTTTTTAATATAAATAATTTTTTTAAAATTAAATTTTTTATTAAAAACATTGGAAAATTTTTATTGAAAGGTGCTAAATGATAAAATTAAAAGACTTAATTGTTTTTGCTAAAAAACATGGTTTTATTTTTTACGGAAGTGAAATATATGGTGGTTTGTCAAATAGTTTTGATTATGGACCTTTAGGAAGTTTGTTGAAGCAAAATATAAAAAAAGCTTGGATTAAAAAATTTATTCAAGAGCAAGATAATATTTTGCTAGATAGTTCTATTATTTTAAATTCTAATGTTTGGAAAGCATCTGGTCATTTAGAATTATTTATTGATCCTTTAGTAGAAAATAAAGATACTAATAAACGTTATAGAGCAGATCAATTAATAAATTCTAATGATAAAAATATAAATACTAATTCTTTAAGTTTTGAACAAATGTCTAGATATTTAATAGATAATAAAATTTTGGGAACCAAAAATTGGTCATCAGTAGAGGAATTTAATTTATTATTTCAAACTTACCAAGGAGTAATTAAAAAAAAAGCTAATACTGTTTTTTTAAGACCCGAAACATGTCAGGGTATTTTTATTAATTTTAAAAATATTTTAAATACTACAAGAAAAAAAATACCTTTTGGTGTTGGCCAAATAGGAAAATCTTTTCGTAATGAAATTACTCCAAGTAATTTTATTTTTCGCACTTGTGAATTTGAACAAATGGAATTGGAGTTTTTTTGTCAAAATAATCAATATAAAAAATGGTTTGTTTTTTGGAAAGAATTTTCTTATAAGTTTCTTTTAAAATTAGGTTTAAATTCTTCAAATATTATGTTAAAAGATCAAGATTTAGAAGAATTAAGTCATTATTCTGTTGCTACAACAGATATTTTATTTCTTTTCCCGTGGGGTTTTGATGAATTGTGCGGTATAGCTTGTAGAACAGATTTTGATTTAAAAACTCATCAAAAACATTCTAAAAAAGATTTACAGTATTTTGATGAGGAGACTAAAAATAAATATCATCCTTTTGTTATCGAATCTTCTTTAGGAGTAGAAAGATTATTTTTAGCTATTATATCTGATTCTCTAAAGGTGGAAACATTACAAGATTTTACAGAAAGAACTGTTTTAAAAATTCATCCTTTTTTAGCGCCTTATAAAATGGCTATTTTACCTTTAATAAGAAAAAAACATTATTTTAAGGCACAAGAAATACAAAAAGAATTTTCTTGTTTTTTTGAAGTTATTTTAGATAGTAATCAAAGTATTGGCAAAAGATACAGAAGGCAAGATGTTATAGGTACTCCTTTTTGTTGTACGATAGATGATCAAACATTAGAAGACAATACTGTAACTATTAGAGAGAGAGATACTCTAAAACAGATTAGAATAGAAATAAAAAATATAAGAGAATATATTGAAAACAAAATATTTTTATAGTTTTCAATAAATATTATTAAATTTTATGAATAAAAATAATAAATATAAACAATTTATATCTGAAGTTAATAAAAAAATATTAATTTATGAATTAGTTAATAAAGAAGGCATTCAGTTAATTAAAAAAGGGAAAAATTTTATGGGTTTATGTCCTTTTCATAAAGAAAAAACACCTTCTTTTTCTGTTTCTCCTGAATTAAATATTGCTTTTTGTATGTCTTGTCGTCAAGGGGGAAAGCCTATTACTTTTTATCAAAAATTAAAAAATATTTCTGTTTCGCAAGCTATAGAAGAATTAACTCAAAAATTTAATTTATCTTTACCTAACAATTATATAAATCCAAATGATTATTTTTATCAAATTTTGCGAGAAGCTCATAATTATTACATCAATAAGTTGGATTTTATTTTGTTAAAGTGTGAAAATCATCCTTTGCAAAATTATTTATTAAAAGAAAGAAAATTAAATTATTCTTTAATTAAAGAATTTCAATTAGGTTATGCTGAAGGAACATCTAATGATTTAATGGATTATTTATTAAGTAAACAATATTCTTTAACAGAATTGAAACGTTTAGGCCTTATTAGAGAAAAGAATATTGATTTTCAAAAAAATAATAATTCAGAATTATGCCCTAATAATGAAAAAAAAAAATATTGTGATTTTTTTAAAAATCGTTTGATTTTTCCTTTAAGAGACGAAGAAGGAAAAATAGTTGCTTTTTCAGGTCGTTTGATAAATTTATCTGAAAATATAAATTTTAAATCGTTAAATGATAATGCTAGGCCGAAATATTTATTCAATTCAGAAACTTTTTTGTTTAAAAAAAGTGATTTAATATATAGAATTTTTGAGCATAAAAATAATATTAAAGAAAAAAAAGAAATTATTTTATGTGAAGGATTTTTTGATGTTATTTCCTTTTTTAAGATAGGTCAGCGTAATGCATTAGCAATTTTAGGTACTCAATTAAGTTTAAAACAAATTATTTTATTAAAAAAAATTTCTGTTTTTAATATTTTAATTGCTTTTGATGGCGATCAAGCAGGAAAAAGCGCTATGCAAAAAATATCTTTTTCATTAATAAGAGAAAAATTTAAAGTAAAAATATTGCTTTTACCCGAAGAAAAAGATCCTGATTCTTATATTAATAAAAATATCCAAAATCAAAATAATCATTTAGAAACAACCTTGTCTGAAATGTCTCAAGATTACATTTTATATAAAATATATGAATTGAGAAAAAATAAAATTCCTGATGAAAAGATTAAGATTCATATTTTATCTTTATTAAGTTTTTATAATAAAGAATTGCAATTATTTTATGTTAAAAAAATTTATAATAAATATAAAATATATATTGATTTTGATCAAAATACTGTTTCTTTTGAAGAAATAAATTCTAAAATTAGCAATAAATCGCCTAAAAATATTTTTAGTTCTAGAAGGTTTGATTCTAAAATAACAAAAGAAAATTTATTATTAATTGAACAAAGAAAAATTCAAAATAAAAATATCAATAAAAATTTAATTCATATATTAACAGATTTATTTTTGAGCAAAGAATATCTTAATTATGTAAGAACAGATATTTTACAGTATAATGTTGATTCTTATATTTTAGAATTTATAGATATAATACAAAAATATTATGATTTAAAATTAAATTTGAATAAAGAAGATGAAGGTATTAATATTGATCATTTTGTTGAAACAAATAATGATATTCTTTGTCAATTAAATGATAAGTTAGATATTTATCAATTATTGTTAGATATAAAAAAGAATATTTTGTTTATTCAAAAAGGAAAAATTAAAAATCAAGAAGATTTAAAAACATTTTATAATAGTTTAAAAATAAATCAAAATATACAAAAAATTAAAAAAATAAAAAAAAATATAGAAAAAATTGAAAAAAAAATTTCTCAAGAAATAGATGAAAATGAAAAGAAAAAATTATTAAAAGAATGGAAATTCAAAACACAAGAACTCAAAAATATCGAATCAGAAAATAAAAAATTTTTAGAATATATAAGAATTAATGTTTTTAATAAAAATTTTAATGAATAAATTTTAAAAAATATTTTATTATTTAAATTTTTTTTATATTTGAATGTCTAATAAATTTGTAAATAGAAAAATAAAAGGTAAAAATAAAATGATTTTGAATAAAATAGTAAAACAATTATATAAAAAAAAAATAAAATTAGAATCTGAAACGCAAAATTCTACACAAAACGATATTAATATTTTTTTGAAAAAAAAATTAAAATGGTTAAATGGTATTTCGAAAAATAGAGAATTTTTTTATAAAGAAATTATAAAATCTTTTTATTTAAAAAATATTAATAAAAAAATAAAAAATAAAAGATTTCAGATAAAACAGTTAGATGATTTTTATTATATATATGATACGGAAAGTAAAAATTCTTTTCAAAAAGATGAAGATTTTCAAAAACAATTAAGATTAAAAGAATTATCTATGAATGTTAAAGTAGATGATCCTGTAAAAATGTATTTGAAAGAAATTGGCCAAATACCTTTATTAACTTTAGAGGAAGAAAGAGAAAAAACGCAAATAGTTTATGACGGGAGACAAGCTCAAAAAAAAATAAATCAACATAATAATAAAGAAATAATTTTAACTGAACAGCAAATTGAAGAATATGAAGATTTAATAAAAAAAGCAGCTATAGCAAAAAATCAATTAATAGAAGCTAATGGTCGTTTAGTTGTTTCTTTGGCTAAACGTTATATAGGTAGAAAAATTTTATTTTTAGATTTAATCCAAGAAGGTAATATAGGTTTATCACGTGCTATTGATAGATTCAGACCTGGAGTTTTTAAACTTTCCACTTATGCTACTTGGTGGATCAAACAAGCTATTACTAGAGCTGTTGCTGATCAAGCTAGAACTATAAGAATACCAGTGCATATTATTGAAACTATGAATAAAATTTCTCGTTGTAGAGGTAAGTTAACTCAAGATTTAGCTAGAAAAGTAAATAACGAAGAAATAGCCAAGCAAATGAATATTGAAGCTAAACAAATTATTGATATTCAAATGATAGAAAAAGAAACTATTTCTCTTGAAGCTTCAACTAGGGAAGATGATGATTCATCCTTAGGAGATTTTATAAATGATCCTAATGCTATTTCACCTCATGAATATATGTTGCAAGAAATGATAAAAAAAACTATAGATGAATATTTAGAACAGAGTTTGACTGATAGAGAAGAACAAGTTTTAAAAATGCGTTATGGACTATTAGACGGACATATTTATACTTTAGAAGAAGTTGGAAACAAATTTGGCGTTACTAGAGAGAGAATACGTCAAATAGAAGCAAAAGCTTTAAGAAGGTTAAGAGCTCCTTCTAAACAAAACAAATTAAAAATGTTGTATGATAATATTAAAAAATGAAAAGAATTATGTTTATTGTTTCCTTAATTAAAGGATATAATGTGGTTTTAGATATTGGTACAGATCACGGTTTAGTTTTAAAAAAAGCATTACAATTAAAATATATTAACAAAGGTATTGCGGTTGATGTGAAAATTAATCCTTTAAGAAAAGCTTATCAGGGCGCGAAATGATGCCTAATTATGAGTGATTTCACGCATCACGAACATCATGATAATATGTTCCTTCATATTCTTGGCTTTTGAAACGAAAGAATGAAAAGTTACAGCAAAGAATAAAAGCGGGTTGAGGAGAAATTCATATCCAAAAAGATCACGCCAGAAGAATGACTCACACGGATAACCTTATTAAAAAGGCTAAATGCAATAAACGGAGTAATAACTCAACATAAGAGTAATGAATTGAAACTCTTATTCGGAATTTTTTGAATATTAGGGATTGAATTTTCAAAATATTAAAGTTTTTAAATTTTTTATTAAAAAAACTAGTTCCGTTCCTACCTGATACTTTGATCTTCAATGTTATATAGATTGAAGATCAAAGAAAAAGGTCTGCATACCTAAATGAGTCGCGTAAATAATTAGAGTAACTTCGATCT
>NZ_JBIPDD010000006.1:0-17464 GCF_046896035.1 Candidatus Phytoplasma palmae
CGTTTCAAAAGCCAAGAATATGAAGGAACACATTATCATGGTGTTCGTGATACGTGAAATCACTCATAATTAGGCATCATTTCGCGCCCTTTCGGTTTATATAATAAATATTTAAAAAACATACAAAAATTATCAATACAAAAAATATTATATTTATGTCGAAAATTTTTGTTTTTCTACTATTAAAATTACACATTAATTTTATAACCTCATTTTTTTATCTTCTTTCTTTTTAAATTTTTTTATATTTTTTTAATTTAATTCAATGTTAATAAAAAAAATATAAAATAATTAATAAAAAAAATTAAAAAAAATTTTTTTAATATAATAGACATAGATTTTTTAACAATATAATAAATTATAAAAAAATTTTAAATTTAAATTTTATTTTTATAATTGAATAATTTTAATAGGGTAAAATTATTTACCTTTTTATTAAAAATATACTAATTTATTATACTAGAATACTAAAAAAATAAAAAATAATTTATATTCTTTATTTTTGTTAATTATTTGAATTTGAAATTTATTTTTTAAATTTTTAACATTTCAAAAAAATATTAGAATAAATAGTTATAATATAAAATTATTAATTTATAAATTGTTAGTTTTCAATTGATATTAATAATTTTTTTATTTGTTTTTTTTATTTAAGTAAAAACATATAACAATATCTAAAAATATATAATTAAATACATAATTAAACCATTACACTATATAATAAATATGATAGAATAAAATTTTATAAAATTAAGATAATTATATTTTGTTGTTAAAAGTATTTTAATTATTGATTCAGTATAATACAGGTTTAAATATTTTTTTTTTAAAAGATGAAATTAAAATTTTTAATTCTATTTTTTTGTAAAAAAATGGAAATAGTATTATCATGAAAGGTTGTTCTATGATAATTTTAAATTAAATTTAATATAGCTAATTAAATCAATTTTGTTATATTTTGAAGGAGTGTTTTGTATATAAAATTTTATGAAAATAACTAAAAATTTTTTCAATAATATTGATAAATTAGCTCAAGAATATGATATGGATAGAGAACAAATATTAAAATGTTTTGTTCAATCTTTGATAGCTGGTTGTAAAAAACATTGTCAAGTTAAAAGTTGTTCTGTTTCTTTTAAAAAAGAAAATGATGGTTTTTCTTTGTATAAACAATATTTAGTTATTGATTTTTCAAATGAAGAAACAAAAAATAATGCGAAAAAAATTACTTGTATTAGTTTAGAAGAAGCTAAAAAGATAACATCTAAAGCTGAATTAGGACAAATAATAGATATTGAAGTTGACCCTAAAAGTTTTAATTTTCATGCTAGTAAAGAATTTAAGAATAAATTTAATGAAGAATTAATTAAGCAAAAAAGAGAAAACATTTATAATTTTTTTAAAAATTATGAAAATCATTTAATTAGTGCAAAAGTTATTGGCATTAATAAAGGATTTTTTACTTTAGAATTAGAAAAAGAAATACAAGTAATTTTAACTAAGAAAGAATCTCTTTCTAATGATGATTTTTATTTAGGACAAAGAATTCAAGTTTTTGTTGTAGAAGTTCAAAATACAACTAAAATGCCTAAAATTTTAGTTAGTCGTATTCATATTAATTTTGTTTTAGAAATTTTTAAAGAATTTATTCCTGAAATAAACCAAGGAATTATTGAAATCGTAAGTATTGCTAGAATTCCTTCCGTTCGAATGAAAGTAGGATTGTTATCAAAAGATAATAAAATAGATGCTATTGGTTCTTGTATTGGAGAAAAAAATATTAGAATGAAAAGTATTATTAATATTTTTAAAGGTGAAAAAATAGATTTGTTTTTGTGGAGTTATGAAGCAAAAGAATTGATAACTAATTCTTTAAAACCTGCTAAAATAGAAAAGATTGAAATTATTAATGAAAAATCTAAATTAGCTTCTGTATTTGTTAACGAACAGCAAATATCTTTAGTTATAGGAAAAGAAGGGCAAAATATTAAATTAGCTTCTCAAGTGACTAAATGGAATATAAGTGTGAAAAGTCTTTGATTTGGGTAATTTTTTAATTATTTTTAAAGGAGGAAGATAAAATATATGAATGATAAAAAGAAAGTTTATGATAATAAAAATATTGTGAAAAGTTATATTTTTGATCCTGAACATAAAATAAATGATTTATCTAGTATTTTCAAAATACCTAATATTGTTTTAATTAATAAATTAATAAAGTTTGGTATTAAAGCTAATATTAATCAAAATATTGATAAGGAAATTGTAGAAATTTTGGGATCCAGTTTTGGTATAAAAATTATTTATCCAGAATGTAAAAAAAAAGATAAGATGAAAAATAAAAATAAAATTAATTCAAAAAATATAAAAAAAAATGTAAATTTAATAAGAAGAACGCCTATTGTCACTATTATGGGACATGTTAATTCTGGAAAAACTACTTTGTTGGATTCTATAAGAAAAACTCGTTTAGTTGATAAAGAATTTGGTGGAATTACTCAACATATTGGTGCTTATGAAATAATATATAAAAACCAAAAAATAACTTTTTTAGATACTCCGGGTCATGAAGCTTTTTGCCAAATGAGGTCTAGAGGTGCTCAATTAACTGATATTTGTCTTTTGGTTATAGCAGGAGATGATGGGATTAAACCACAAACTATAGAATCTATAAAATATGCTCAAGAAGCTAATGTTGAAATTATTGTTGTTTTGAATAAAATAGATAAAATAAATTATAAAAAAGATGCGATAATGACAGAATTATCTAATTTAGGATTAGTTTCTGAAGAATGGGGTGGAAAAACTATTTTTGTTGAAATTTCAGCACTTAAAAAACAAGGTATAAATGAATTATTACAAATGATTTTGTTAGTTAGCGATATAAAAGATATAAAAACAGATTTGACAAAAAAAGCCGAAGGTGTTGTTTTAGAAGCTAGCCTTGATAAAAATAAAGGTCCTGTTGCTACTTTAATTTCTTCTAAAGGGATTTTAAAAATTGGGGATATTTTAGTAGTAGGAGAAAGTTATGGAAAAATTCGTTCTTTAGAAGATGATTTTAAAAATAAATTAAAAAAAGTTTTTCCTTCTCAACCCTCTTTAATTGTTGGTTTAAAACAAGTTCCTCAAGTTGGTGATAAATTTTTTATTGTTGATAGTACTAAAGAAGCTCGTAAAATAGTTGAAGCTAAAAAACATTTATCTAAAATTAAAAAAAATTCTAATTTTTCTTCTAATGAAGGTGAATATAATGTTTTAACTTTGCAAGATGAAAATAAAGAAAAAGTTTTAAATATAATTTTAAAGGCTGATACTCAAGGAAGTATAGAATCGATTAAACAAACATTAGAAAAATTACATATTGGAGAAATTAAAGTTAATTTTATTAAAACTTTTGTAGGTATGATTACTATTAAAGATATTGATTTGGCTAAAACTTTTGATGCTTTTTTAATTAATTTTAATACTTCTATTAATAATAATTTATTAAAAATAGCTCAAAATCTGAAAGTTGAAATAAAAAATTATAATATTCTTTATGAAATCATTGCAGATGTAGAAAAAAAATTAAAAGATTTAGTAAAACCTACTTTTGAAGAAAAAGTAACTGGAAAAGCTGAAATTAAAAAAATATTTAATATAAGTTCTATAGGAAGTAGTATTGCTGGATGTTATGTGAAAGATGGTACTATTTTTAACAATTCTTTAGCTAAAGTTATAAGAAATAATAAAGTTGTTTATAAAGGAAAAATAGTTTCTTTAAAACATTTAAAAAATAATATTTCTAAAGCTACTCAAGGTCATGAATGTGGAATTTTATTAGATAATTTTAATAATTTTATGGTTGATGATATAATAGAATCGTCTATATTAGAGAAAGTATTAATTTAGAATAATGAGTATTAATCTGAAAATAAAAAGAAGAGCTAGTTTAATTAAAAAAATATTAGTCGAAATTGTAAATAATTTAATTAATAATGAACAAATTGGTTATATCAGTTTGACTTATGTTAATTTATCTAATGATTTATCTTTTTGTACTGTTTTTTATACTATTTTAAACGATGAAAATGCTAATTTATCTTTAGTTTCTGAACTTTTAGAAAAAAATAAAGAAAAAATTCGTAAAAAATTAGCTGAAAATATTAGTAATATGAAAAGAATACCTGTTTTAATTTTTGAATATGATAAATCTTTTCTTTATGGAAAAAATATCGATAAAATATTGGATACTATGAAATAATTTTTATTAATTTATTTTTAAAATTTATTTAATAAAAATTTATAAAAATATATATGAAAAAAAAAGAAAATATTTTTGCTGAAATATTAGTAGATTTGAATTCTTTTGAATTAAATCAATGTTTTGATTACAAAATTCCTTCTACATTATGTTCTTTAGTTAGAAAAGGAATGAGAGTTATTGTTCCTTTTGGTATTAAAAACACATATCGATTAGGATATATTTTAAATTTTAAAGATAAAAGTGATTTTAAAGGTTCTTTTAAAGAAGTGAAAGAATTAATAGATAAAGAACCTTTTTTAAATGAAGAATTTTTTTTAATAGCAAAAGAAATTTTGAAGATCCCTTTTGTTAGTAAAAGTGATGTTTATAGAACTATTATTCCTTTATCCTTTTCTTTTACTTATTTTAGGAAAATAATAATTTTAAAAGAAGAATTATTAGATAATGAAGTCAAAGAATATTTAGAAAAAAAAAGATATTTATTAAGTTTAAAAGATAAAATTTTAAATCAAAAAACAATATCTTCTTTAAAAAATAAAAAAATTATCGAAACGGAAATTGTTATTAAAAATAATTATAAAAAAAAAGATGATTTTTATTTTTATTTAAATCCTCTTTTTGAAAAATTAAATATTAATATCACTCCTAAACAAAAATTGTTAATTAAAATTTTGAAAAATAATTCTGAAATAAAACCTAAAAAATATTTTTATGATATTAAAGAAATTTATTCTTTATCTTCTTGTAATATTGTTAAAAAACTAATTTTAAATAAAATTATTTTGAAAAAGAAGAAGGATATTTTTTATTTATTACATATTAAACCTAATGATAATAATATTAAAAAAAATAATATTAATTTAGATTATTTAGAAAAATTTGTTTTTGATCAAATTTCTTTAGAACAATATCATACTTATTTGTTATATTACAAATTTGATCGCAATAAAATAAAAATATATTTAAAATTAATTGAAAAAACATTAGAAAATTCTAAGCAAATCTTAATTTTAGTTCCTGAAATTATTTTAATAAAATCTTTATTCAAAAAAATTAAAGAATATTTTCCAGATGTAAATATATCAGTTTTACATTCTTCTTTAAGTTTGTTAGAACAATATGAACAAAATAAATTAATCCAATCTCAAAAAATTTCTATTGTTATAGGTACTAGAAGTGCTATTTTTTCTCCATTAAAAAATTTAGGAATAATTATCATAGATGAAGAAGAAAACGATTCTTTTTTAGAAAAGGAAAAAAAAATTCAATATGATTGTAGAGAAATATCTAACATAAGAGCTCTTTATAATAATATTCCACTTATTTTATCTAGCTGTATTCCTTCTTTAGAAAGTTATTATAATTTTAAATTAAATAAATATAAATTTTTGAATTTAAATAATTTTGAAGATGTTAATAATTATTATGAAAATAATAATATTAAATTAATTGATATGAAAAAAGAATTGCAAAAAGGAAATTTAGATCCTTTTTCTGATTGTTTGACTAAAAATTTAAAAAAAGTAATAAAAAGAAAAGAAAAAGCCATTTTATTAATAAACGTAAGAGGTTTTTCTTCTTTTGTTTTTTGTTGTTTTTGTAGTTATGTTTTTAAATGCGAAAAGTGTTCTCAAAGTCTTACTTTTTTTTCTGAGAAAAATATTTTAAAATGTAATAATTGTAATTTTATAAAAAAATTTTACAATAAGTGTCCAGTTTGTTTTAATTTTTCTATTAAAAATATTCGTTTAGGTATTGAATATATTGAATTTTTTTTAAGAGAAAAATTTAAGAAGATTAATATTCAAAGAATAGATTCTGATTCTGTTGTTTCTAATAAACAATATGAAAATATTTTAGAAAAATTTCAAAATAATGAAATTAATATTCTTATTGGTACAGAGTTTATGGTTAAAAATTTATCTTTTTCTAATGTTTCTTTACTAGGTGTTATTATGGCTGATGTTTTTTTAAATAGACCCAATTATAAATCCTCTGAAAAAGCATTTCAATTATTGACTAAATTTTATAATTATTCTTCTTCTAACACTAAAATAATAGTTCAAAGTTATAATATTGATAATTACGTTCTGAAAGAATTTAAAAATTTGGATGTTTTTAGTTTTTTAAATTTTTCTTTACAAAAAAGAGAAATTTCTAATAATCCACCTTTTTTTTTTATTAGTAAAATTGTTCTCTTGCATAAAGAAATTTATAAATTATGGAAAATTGCGTTAAAAATAAAATATTTTTTGGAATTAAAAAATAGTGAAATTAAAATTTTAGGCCCTTCTTTATCTTTTTATAAAAAAAATTCTTTTAACAGAATTTTTTTAACTATAAAATATAAAAAATGGCCTATTGATTTAAATTTTATTATTAAAAATAATTTACAACAAGATGCTTTAATATTTTTTGATCGTTTTTCTATTATTTTTTGATTTAAAAAAATGTTTTTTAATTTTTTTTTTAATTAGTTCTTTTTTGTATATTCATGTATAATATTTTTGTTATTCATTTTATGATGAAATTTAATATTTTAAATAAAAATTAATTCCTTTTTGAAATAAAATACACCAAAATTTATCTAAGTAAGAAAAATAAACGAAAGAGGGGAATTGATAATAAAAAAAAGAATATTTTTTTTTGATGTTGATGAAACTTTATTTAGCAATGAGAAAGAAAAAATTTTATCTCAAACTAAAAAATTAATTTTTTCATTATTTAATAAAAAAAACATTATTTTAGGAATAGCGACGGGACGAAATTATCATAATTTAGATGTTTTAAAAGACATAATATCTTGTTTTAAATATTTTGTCTTAGCTAATGGTTCTTTTACTATGAAGAATGATAAAATAATTGATCAAAATCCGATTCCTAAAGAATATATTATTGATATTTTGAATAAAATTAATTTATTTAAATATAAAATTGCAGTAGCAAATATAGGAAGTCATGAAGAAGCTTTATTTTATAATGGTGACAAAAATAATTTACCTTTAATTCGATATTGGCAAAAAAAATTTAATTTACCTATTGATAATTTATTACATTTAAAGAAAAAAATTTTTCTAATGAATTTATTTAGTCAAAATAATGATCAAGTTGAAAAATTATTAAAAGAATTTAATTGCTTTAATGTATATTTTTGGGAAAATCATATTGATTTGACAATGAAAAATATTAATAAATATTATGGAATTAAGAAAATAAAAGAAAAATATCCAGATTATGAATTAGTTTGTATTGGGGATGGTTGTAATGATAAAGAAATGTTGGCAAATGCAGATATTAGTATAGCTATGGGAAATAGTCAATATGATGAAATTAAAAAAAATTCTGATTTTATCGCTCCTCATATAGAAGAAAATGGTATTTTTGATTTTTTTAAAAAAAATAATTTAATTTAATCAAATAATAAATTAATTTTTTTTTATATTTTTGAAAAAAATTATAATTCTTTTTAAGAAGGAAATTTATTATGGAAGATACAAAAACAAAACAATTACATATTTTTGTTAATAATTTTGAAAATTTGAAAGAACAAGAAAAAAATATTTTTTCTAGAATTGTAAATAAATTATTTCAAACTAATTATATAACTATTCAAAAACATTCAGATGCTAATGATTATCGTTTTATTATATTATATAATGAACTTTTTTCTTCTTTTTTTAAGTTATCTGATTTCGAATTAGAAATTAAAAAACATGATGAAGTTATTTTTATTAAAAATATTCATAATTTTAATAAATTGAAACTAAAAAAAGAAGAGAGTTTAATTTTATTAGTTATTAGTTTATTATTTTATAAAAAAAAAGATAAAATAGCTTTAAATCAAAAAGTAGAATTTTTTTTGAATGATATTTATAAAGAACTAAATAATATTGGTTTTTTAGAAATAAAAAAATTAACTAAAGAAAAAATGAAACAGTTTTTATTATTTTTACGTAAATATAATATTATTGATTTTCAATATAATAGTAATAATTTATCAGATAATTTAGTAATTACTGTTTTTAATTCTATTATGTATTTAATTGATTTAGAAATGATTCAAAAATATAAAGAATTATTAATCAAAAAGGAAAATATTAATTAAAAGAATATAAATGAAAAAATTAACAAAAATAAAATTAATAAATTGGCATTTATTTGCTTCTCAAACAATTGTTATTAAAAACAATACATTAATTTCGGGCGAAAATGGCGTAGGAAAAACGACTTTATTAGATGCTTTACAATATGTTCTAATAGGAGGAAAAAGTGGAGTTAAATTTAATATAGCTGCTAATGAAAACGCAAAACGTTCTGTTGAAAATTATATGAAAGGTAAAATAGGAGCCGAGAATAAAAAATTTTTAAGAAATAATGATGTTATTACTCATATTTCTTTAGAATTTTATGATGAAATAAAAAAAAAATTTACTATAATGGGATGTGTTTTAGAACTTCCTTATAAAGGAATTTTAAAAGAAAAATTTTATCTTTTTAATGATATTAAAATAAGTGATGAAATTTTTATTTCATCAAATAATGTACCTAATAATTATCAACAAACTAGAAATTATTTAAGAAAATTTGATAAAAATTTTGATTTTTTCGATACTAAAAAACAGTATCAAAATATGATCCAAAAATATTTATGTATTAATATAAATAAGTATAATCAAATATTACCTAAGGCTTTGGCTTTTAAGTCTCTTAATTTGCAAAATTTTGTTTTTGATTTTTTATTAGAATCGAATCCTATTAATGTCGTTAGTTTAAAAAATAATGTTAATCAATTAAAAAAAATTGAAAATCAAATACAATTAGACAAATCAAAACTAAAAAAATTAATTAAAATTATTGATTTAGATAAAGAAATACGTTTATTAGATAATCAAATTAGTATTAATTTATTACTTGAAAAAATGATTTTATTTGAGAAAAAGCAAAATATTTTAAAAGATTATTTTAAAAAACAAAAACAAATACTTGAAATTATTGAAAATTCTTTAGAGAAAAAAAAAAATATTTGCCTCAAAATAGAAAATTTAAATAATAAAATTTTACAATTAAAAACTTTTCAAATTCAAGATGATGTAGGCACTAGTTTATATTTTTTAAAAAAAGATTTACTTCAAAATGAAAAAAATTTAAATGATTTTGAAAATCAATTGCATAAATTTCAAAATAATTTAAAAGATGAAAATAACATTTTGAAAAAGTTATTGGAAATTGATAATTATTCTTTAACTGATGAACTAAAACAAATTATTGAATTTATAGATAGATTTTCTTTTTCTAACGAAGAAGATAATTTTTTAATTTTAAAAGATTTTATAAAAAAAATATCTTACTTTTTTTATAAAAAAATTATAGAATTGAATATTAAACAAAACAACTTAAAAGAAGAAATAAATTCTTTACAAGAGAAGATAATAGATAATCATTATAATTTAGATAATATTAATAGTCATATAAAGAATTATCCACCAAATATTGTGAAATTAATTAATTTAATAAAAAATAAGTTAAATAATATTTATAAAAAAGATGTTTTTATTTATCCTTTGTGTGAATTGATAGAAATTAAAGATGAATTGTGGAGAAACGCTATAGAAGGTTTTTTAGGAGCAAGAAAATTTAATTTAATTATAGATCCTTTTTATTTTGATCAATCTTTAAAAATATATGAACAATATCAATTAAAAGAAAAAATTTATGATGTTGGTTTGGTAAATGTCCAAAAAATATCTTCTATTGAACCTCGACCTAATAGTTTATTTCACAAAATAATTGCTAATGACAATAATGCGTTAAAATACATAAAATTATTATTATCTAATATTATATGTGAAATAGATGTTAGTAAATTAAAAAATCACTCGACCGCTATTACTCCGCAATGTATGATTTATAATAATTATACAGCTAGACAATTAAATCCAAAAAATTATAATATTCCTTATATTGGGTTCAATTATAAAGATAATTATAAAAAAAAGGTTATAGAAGAAATTGGTTTTTATCAAAAGGAATTAATTAAAAAGAAAGAAAATTTTCAAAAAAATGAACATTTAATTTCTCTTATTAAAAACAGTAAAATAAATATTTTAGTAGATAATGATTTTTCTTATATATGCAAAAAATTAAATATTCAAAAAAAAGAAATACAAGAAATCAAAAAACAAATCGAACAATTAAAAAATAAAAAAGATTTAAAAGAAATTGAAATGAATTTAAATCAATTGCAAATAAATCATTCTGAGGAAAATAATAAACTAAATCAAATTTTGTCAGAAA
Organism: Candidatus Phytoplasma palmae; assembly: GCF_046896035.1. Lineage (NCBI taxonomy): Bacteria > Bacillati > Mycoplasmatota > Mollicutes > Acholeplasmatales > Acholeplasmataceae > Candidatus Phytoplasma > Candidatus Phytoplasma palmae. The sequence goes on from NZ_JBIPDD010000006.1 coordinate 10,544, forward strand.
TTGCTGAAAATAAAAATAAAGAAAAAAATTATCAATCTCAAATTTGTTATTTAGAAAAAGAATTGATTTTCTTAAAAGAAGAATTAAATAAAAAACAAAATGAAAAAATTATTCATTTAGAAGCAGCTTCTATTCAGTTTAAAAATTTTTTAAATCAGTATAAAAATAATTTTGAACTGATTTCTCGTAATATAAAAGATAATATTCAAGAAATAGAAAAACAAAAAAATAATAAGAAGTTAGATATTATAATGCTAATGAAGTTATATATTAAAGAATATAATATATTTGATTGTGAACCTAATATAGAAAATTTAGATTTTTTTGTTCAAGAGTATAATTTGATTAATTTTAAAAATTTAATTAATTATGAGAAAGAATCTAAAGAATTAAGAATGAAAACTGAAATCATTTTTAAAGAAGAATTTGTTAATAAATTAAAGGAAAGTATAGAAAACGCTCATCAAAAAATTAAAAATTTAAATAAGATCTTGAAAGATAGACCTTTTGGAAATGATCAATATCAAATAATAATTGATTCTTCCGAAGATCCGGAATATAAAAAATATTATTCTATTTTTATGGAAGAAAATGATTCTCTTAAACAAGAAAAACCTATTAGCAGAGAATTTAAATCTTATAAAGAAATTGTAATTGATGAACTTTTTCAAAAAATTATTTCTTTTGATTCTGAATATGAATCGGTTATATATGAATTTTTAGATTATCGAAATTATTTATATTATGATATTAAAATAAAAGATAAAGAAAATCATGTTTCTTTATTTTCTAAAATTTTTCGAGAAAAATCTGGTGGCGAAACTCAAGTTCCTTTTTATATAATTATTGCTGTTTGTTTTGAACAATTAATGGTTGACAATACTGATCAAAAAGGATGTTTAGTTTTATTTGATGAGACTTTTAATAATATGGATGAAAATAGGATTGAATCTATGATGTCATTTTTTAATGAATTAAAATTTCAGTTTTTTATTGCTATTCCACCACAAAGGATAGTGAATATTTCTCCTTTTGTTCAAACTAATTTAATTATTATTAAAGATAATAATCATGTTATTGTTGAAGATTTTACTAAAGAAATGATTAATTAAATATATTTTATTTTAAATTTGTTGTTTTTTTTAGGTTTATATTGTTTATAATAAATTATGTTAAAATAATATTTACCTAATAAGAAACAATATATTTTATTGTTTAAATTGACATAAAGAAAATTTTTTTATTCGGAGTAGTACTCAAGTAGGCTTAAGAGGCGTCCCTGCTAAGGACGTAGTCCATAATAATGGTTCAAGGGTTCGAATCCCTTCTACTCCGCCAAAATAATAATTAAATTTTTATTTTTTTACAAAAAAGAAAAAATACATTTTTAAAATAAAAAAAAATACATTTTATTTTTTATTTTAAAAATGTATTTTTGATTTTTATATGTATTATTTTTATTATATAAACATATTATTTTCTATTTTTTTTTGTGATGATGATCCATTTTATCTTGAAGAAAATTATTTTGTTTATTTTTTCTTCTTTTTAACATAATAATTATTATAATTATTATTAATATAAGTAATAAAAAAGAAAACATGATCCAAAATAATTCTAATATATATAATTTATCGGTAATAATATTTTGTTGATTAGAACTTTGCGTGTTTTTGTTTATTTTTTTGTAAATAATATCGTATTCATTATTAATTTTTTTTAATGAATTATAAGTTTCGTGAATATTATCTGTTCCACCTAATAAAGATATAACATCATCGATTTTTTCTTTTAATTTAAGAAAATTTTTATTATTTATTTTCAGTTCTTGTAATAATTTTTTATTATTTATTTCTTCGAATGTTTTTAAATTACTTGAAAAAAAATCTAATTTTTCTGAAATATTTAAAAAGTTTTCTTTTATGTCTTCAAATTTTAAATTTGAATTTTGTGTTAATTTAGATAAATAATTTAAAAATGTAAATTTTTCTTCATTAAAAGAATTGATAATTGTTCTTAATGTGTCTAAATAATCATATTGTTCTTTTACAATAACTTTTGAAAATTTATTGTCTATTTCATCTTTAATAGTGGTAAAAATTTCGTTTTTAAAATTTAATTTAATCTGATTTTCTTTTTCTGTAGAAAAAATTTTTTTTATGTCTGCTTTAATGTTTTTTATTTTTTCTTGTAAATAATTGCATTGCAATTTTATCGCTTCGTCTAATTTTGGATCTTTTTGAATAGAAATTAAATTAGATTCTATTCCTTCTTCGTTAGAGTTATAAATACCATTTTTTAATTTATAAGAAGAAACAATATTACTTTGTGTTTTTATTGGGTCGGCAATATTATTGATTACTAAAAATAAACTAAAAATAGTTATTAATATAAATAATTTTATTACATTTTTTTTAATTTTTATAATTAATATCTATCCTCCTTATTCATCGGAAATCCAATATTTAAATGATATCGTGTTATAAAAATAATTTTTCTCAAGTCTAAAGTGAATTATAACATAATGAAAATAATTTTCAAGAAAATGTTTTTAACATATTATTTTTTCTTCAATAATTTAATTTTATAATTATTTTGTTAAAATATTTATGAATTTGAATATTTTTGAAATAAATGAAAACATATTTTTATTCCAAATAATACTAATAAGGTTAATAATTAATTATGGCAAAAAATAATTTTCGTTCTTTTTTTCCTATTTTTAAAAAAAATCCAAAATTAATTTATTTGGATTGTGCTTCTACTACTTTAAAACCAAAAAAAACAATAGATAGTATTTTATCTTTTTATAAAAATAATGGTTTAAGTTTAAATAATTCAGGTTCTTTATCTTTAGATAATAAATTTTCTATAGAACAAACAAGAAATAAAATAGCTGATTTTATAAATTCTATGCCTGAAGAAATTATTTTTACTAGAGGTACTACTGAATCTTTAAATTTATTATCTTTGATTCTATCCAAAACAATTAAACCTGGAGATGAAATTATAACTTCAGAATTAGAACATAATTCTTCTTTATTTCCTTGGTTGAAGATAGCAAAGGAAAAAAAAGCTAATTTAATATTTGTTCCTCTTGATAAAGAAAATAAAATAACTTTTTTTAATTTTAAAAAGGTTTTTTCTGAAAAAATAAAAATAATTATTTTAACTCATGTTTCTAATGTTTTAGGATATGAAACTCCAATTAAACAAATTATGAAATTTGTTCGCGAAAAAACAGGAACAAAAATTTTAGTTATTTTAGATTGCGCTCAATCTATTAGTCAAGTGAAAATTAATGTTAAAGAGTTAGATGTTGATTTTATTGCATTTTCTTCTCATAAAATATATGGTCCTTTTGGATTAGGAATTCTTTTTGGAAAAAAAAAACTTTTAAATCAATTTGATTCTGTTCAATTGGGTGGTAGAAATATAAAATTTTTTAATTCAGAAAATAATTTTGTTTTTTCTGATTTGCCTGAAAAATTTGAACCAGGAACTCCAAACATTGCTGATATTATTGCTTTTAAAAAGAGTTTAGAATTTATAGAAAATATTGGGTTTGATGAGATTAAAAAAAAAAATAAAGAAATAATACCTTATTTAATCCAAAATTTAAAAAAAATACCAAATATAAATATTTTTAATGAAAATACAGATCATAACATTTTACTTTTTAATTTTGATTTTATTCACGCTCATGATGTTGAGAGTTTTTTGTCACAAAAAGGTATTTATATTAGAACTGGGAATTATTGTTCACATTTTACTTCTAAAATATTAGGTAAAAAAAATAATACTATTAGAGTTTCTATTGGTATACATAATAATAAAGAAGATATAGATATTTTTGTTCAAAATTTAAAAAAAATTTCTATATTTTTCGGAATAAATTAATTTTTGTATTATTTAAATTAAATAAAAAAAAGAAAAAATTTTCATTTTTTCTTTTTTATTTTTTTTTTAAAGGCATAGGCATTATTAAAAATAATATGAATAATGTTAAACCTATCCAATGCATATTTTTTTTAATTAATTCTAACCATTTTGGATTATCTTTTTTGGTTAGATAAAATTTTTCTACAAAAGAGTGTATTTTTTCGTCCATTTGGTCTTCATCTATGTCATAATTATTTTTTAGATCTTTTTTTGTCATTAAAAAAGCTCCTTTAGTAATGAAATCTATTTGTTGTGATTCAATTTGATCTAAATTTTTTTCCAAAAAAATATAATTATAAACTATATCGTATATTTTTTTATTTAAATCGTTAAAAAAATTTTTTATGTATTTTTCTATATCTTTTTGTATTGTTTCTATAATTTGTTCTAAATTTAAGTTATCATAGAATAATTCTTGTTTAGTTTTTTTTTGAATAATGTTTAATAATTTTTCTTTTTCAAAATTTGGTAATTCTATTTTTAAATTTTTATCTATTTCTTTCCATTTTTTTGGAAATATATGTTCTATATTATTGTTTTTGTTTGTTTTGAATTTTGTTTGTATATTGTCTAATGATAGTTTATTTTTTTTGGAATATAAATCGTATTTTATTTCATTAAAAGTTTGATTTTCTATTTTGTTTTTAATTTCTTGTATTTCTGAATTAGAAAATAAATTTTTATTTAAATTTAGTGTTTCTGTTAAATTTTTTATTTCTTTTTTGATTGTTTCTTGTGTGTAAATATTTAGTTTGTCTGTTATTTCTTCTGTGATTTTTTTTTGCACTAAATCTAAATTTTCTATTTTATTTTTAAAAGAATTTTCTATTTGCTCTGAAAGTAATTTTGTTGTTAATTCTTTTAAAATGTTGTCTTCTTCTATATAATTTATTCCTAATAATATTTTTTTTAAAATATTATTCAATAAATCTTTTTTAATTTTTTTTATATGATTTGAAATTGCTAATTCTAATTCTGGTTTGTTGTTTTCCGTTTGTAAACATATTTTTAATAATTCTTGTTCTAAAACATTATTTTTTAAAAATTTATATTTATTTGACAATTCTTGAATTAATTGATTAGCAATTCTTTTGTTATGTTCAATTTTTTCTAAATCCCAAATAAAATACATTTTCGAAATGTTTTCGGAAATACCTATATTTAAAACATCTTCAAAAGAAATAATATTTTCTTCTTTTGGTGAATTTGTTTCTTTTTCGTATTCAAAAAAAATACCTAATAATTTTTCCGGTAAAGGAGTTTCTTCATTATAAAAGTTTTTTATTTTGTTTTGAATTTCTTTTGTGTTTTTGTAAAAAGGTATTTCTAAAATTTGGTTTTTATTTTTGTTAAAAACTGGTTTTCCTGAATATTGAATATATTTTTGATAAATTGTATTGAAGTATTTTTTTTCTTCTTCGTTTTCAAAATTACTATCTTTAAAAAGATTTTTAATTGGTATTTTTTTATATTCTTTTATAGGGAAAATTTCATCCATATTAATTTTGTTATTTATATTTGTATAATTCCAATTTTCTAAATTATTTTCTTCCGTTATTCTATCTGTTGCTAATTGCAAATCATTTGGTAAAATAGTAAAATGGTTTTTTTCTACAGCTATAACTGATGCTTGGTCCATTAATTCTATCATTTTTCTAGGAGTTTTTAATAAATTTTTATCAGAACTTGCTATTTTTTTTGCTACTTCATCTAATGTATTGTAAGTTCTTATATCTATTTTGTATTTTTTAGATATTAATTTTAAAAAGTCTTTTATATTTTTGTCATTCCATAAATCTACCTTAATCCACTTATTAAAACGACTTAAAATAGCTGTATCTATTTCATCTTTATAATTTGTTGTAGCTATAATAAAAACTGGTTTATTTTTATCAAAATGAATTCCTTCTATGAAAGATAAAAAAGCTGAAATTACATTTCCATGATCTGAGTTTAATCCGTTAGAAACTCTTGATTTAAATACTGTTTCACATTCATCAATTAGAATAATACTAGGAGAATGTTTTTGCGCTTGTTCGAAAAGATTTTCTATTAATCTAGGAGATTCTCCTACATATGTTTTAGAAAAATCAGCTGAAGAAACACTAAAAAAAGGTAATCCAGCTTCTTTTGCAAAAGCTTGAGATAAAAAAGTTTTACCCGTGCCTGGAGGACCATACAATAAAATACCTTTTGGTGTTTTTTGTGTTCCTATAGATTTATATAATTCAGGATTTTTTAAATATTTTAAACTTTCTTTTAGTTGTTCAATTGTTTCTTTATTTCCTATAATATCTTTAAAATCGGCAAAATCTTTTGTTGGTTTTAAAAATTTTGCAGTATTATCTATTTCTTGTTGTTTAATTGATTCTTTTTTTTCTTTTTCTTCTTGTTTGTCGAATAATTCAGATAATTTGTCTAATGATTTATTTAACATTTTAAATAATACTTTATTTCCTATTTGTTCTTCTTCTATATTGTTTTTTGCTTTTTCTAATTCAAGATTTAAAGTTGATAAAGCATTAGTTTGTGTTTGTATTTGATTATTTAAAAATTTTTTTTCTTTTTCACTTATATCATTTAATTGTTCGATTTCTTTTTTTCTTTTATCAAGATTTTGTTGAAGTTCTATTTTTTCTTTTTGTAAATTATCTATTTTTTGATTTTGTAATTTTAATTTTTCTTCAAAAAAATTAATTTCTTTTTGTAGAGAAGAAATTTGTTTTTTTAGATTTTCTTGAGTTTCTAAAGATAGTGTATTGTTATTTTCTAATTGTTCTTGTTTATTTTGTAATTCTTTATTTTTTAAATTAATTTGATTTCTTGTTTCTTGAATAATATTTTGTGTTTCTGTTACTTTAGATTCTAGTTGATGAATTTTATTTTGTTTTTCTGCTAATCTTTTTTTGAGCGCTTCAATAGCGTTGTTTAAGTTTGTTATTTGAACATTAGCGCTTTCGAGTTCATTATTAATAGAAT
>NZ_JBIPDD010000006.1:17564-19925 GCF_046896035.1 Candidatus Phytoplasma palmae
GTTTTAATGATTTTTTTTCTTCTTCGTTTAAAACATTTAAATTTTCAATTTCTTTTTGTTTATAAATTAAATTTTCATAAATTTCTTTTTTTTCTTCTTTTAGATTATTTATTTCTTGTTTTTGGCTTGTGATTTGTTGATTTAATTTAGTCACTTCTGAATTTAAAGTTTGGATATTGTTTTTTAATTGTTGTTTTTCTCTTTCAGACAAACGTTTATTTTCTGCTAATTCTTTTTTTTTTTCTTGTATTTCTTTGTTTTTTGCATCGATTTGTTTTTTTGATTGTTGAATAATGTTTTGTGTTTGTTTCACTTTGTTTCTTAATTTTTTTATATGATTTTGTTTTTCTTCTAGTTCTGCTTTGTATTTATTAATAGCGTTGTTTAAGTTTGTTATTTGCATATTAGCACTTTCAAGTTCATTATGAATAGATTCTAAGTCTATATTTTGTTCTTGTATTTGAAAATTTAATGATTTTTTTTCTTCTTCGTTTAAAATTTTTAAATTTTCGATTTCTTTTTGTTTGAAGATTAAGTTGCGGTGAATTTCGTTTTTTTCTTCTTGTAAAGTGTTTATTTCTTGTTTTTGGGTTGCTATTAGTTCATTTAAACCGTGAATATTTGAATTTAAATCTTCTATTTCTTCTTTTAATTCTTTTTTTTCTTTTTCTGATAAATTTTTGTTTTCTTCTAATTCTTTTATTTTTTCTTGTATTTCTTTGTTTTTTAAATCTATTTGATGTTTAGTTAATTTAATAATATTTTGTGTTTCTGTTACTTTAAGTTCTAAATAAGAAATATGGTTTTGTTTTTCTGCCAGTTCTATTTTGTGTTGGCTTATGTTATTTCGTAGATCTTGTATTTGATTGTTTGCGTTTTCCAAATTATTATTTATTGTTGTTAATTCTATGTTTTGCTCTTGGATTTGAAGTTTTAATGATTTTTTTTCTTCTTCGTTTAAGATATTTAAATTTTCAATTTCTTTTTGTTTATTTATTAAATTACGGTGAATTTCGTTTTTTTCTTCTGTTAAAAGAACTATTTCTTTTGATTGATTTACTATGAAATTATTGTAATTTATCACTTCTAAATTTAGATTTTTTAATTTTTTTTTTAATTCTTGTTTTTCTCTTTCTGATAAATTTTGGTTGTTTTCTAATTCTTTTTTTGTGTTTTTTAGAATTTCATTTTTATTATTTATTTCTTTTTGAAAATTGTTCATGTCTGTTTGCAATGAAGATAATTTGTTTTTTATTTGTTGTATTTCGTCTTGTTGTCTATAAATGGTTTTTTGTTGTTCTGTTGTTATATCTTTGTAATTGTTTATTTCTTGGTATAAAGAATCTATTTTTTGTTGTTGATCTTGAAAAAATTCATTTTTTTCTGTTAAAGAATTAAATTTTGTTTCTTTGGCTAATTTTTCATTTAATTCTAATAATTGTTCTATTTTCAGTAATTGTTCTACTATAAAGCTAGTATATTTATGAGAAACAAATAATATATTTTTTGGATACCAAAGAGACCAACTTTTATCATTAGATGATTGAAAATTATTTTTTTTACTTTTTAAATAATTATTATAATTTTTATAATCATAATTGTTAGCTATAAATCTAAAAATATGTCTATTATTATCAAAAGTTGTTTGATATAAAAAATCTTGGAATTCGTTTGTTAAATCGTATTTATCCAATAAACTTAAAAGATATTCTGTATCATTTATTTTTGTTTTATCTATTTCATAATATGATTTTTGTGTAAATTCTTCACAAATTTTTTCTATAACTTTTTTAAATGTTTTTGGATAGTTTTTTAAAATAGGAAAAAGATTATATAATTTTTTGGCTGATATATAATTTTCATAATTTTTGTAATTTTCTTCTTTTTTATCTGTTTGATAATTAGAATCTTTAAAATTATAATTGTTAGCTTTGACATTATACATAAAACATAATATAAATAAAATTAAAAAAATATTGAGTAAAAATAGTTTTTTATTTTTTTGCATGTTTATTGGTTTTCAAGACTTTCTAATTAAGATATATTTTATCTTATAAATGTTTTGAGGAAAATATTATGTTAATCATATTTTATTGATATTAGTGTGTTGTTTTTGATATGAAATTAAATATTTTTCTTTTCAGAAAGATGAATTTGTATATTAATGTCCTAGGTAAGGAATTATGATTGTTATTTTTTATTAGTGAATTTTATTTAGTTTATATAAATGTTCCATTCATTTTGGGACAGTTTTTTTTAATATATATCAAACGTCATTAAAATATAATAAATTTTTTTGCATGTTGATTGGTTTTCAAGACTTTCTAATTAAGATATATTTTATCTTATAAATGTTTTGAG
>NZ_JBIPDD010000006.1:20025-21488 GCF_046896035.1 Candidatus Phytoplasma palmae
ATATCAAACGTCATTAAAATATAATAAATTTTTTTGCATGTTGATTGGTTTTCAAAAAATATTATTTATTTAATTTTTTTAGAATTATATTAGTTATTTCTTCTATTGAGGTATTCGGATCATCTATTTTAATTTCTAAAATTTTGTTTTTTTGTTTATAGAAATTTATCAAAGGAAAGGTTTCTTTTTTGTAAATAATTAAACGTTGCATAAAAGTTTCTATAGTATCATCTTTGCGTTTTGTTAATTTTGTATTATCGTTATCACAAAAATTATTTTTTTTAGGAATTTTTTTTTCTTTATTATAAATTTCTCCACATTTAGGACAAACTATCCTTCCCATTATTCTTTTACGAAGAACTTCTTCTGCAGAATTAAAGTAAATTACTTTTGATAACTCTATTTTTTTGCTTTCTAATTCTTTATCTAAAAAAATAGCTTGATTCAAATTACGCGGAAAACCATCTAAAATAAATCCATTTTCAATTTTTTTTTGATACAAATGTTGACTTATCATTTTATTTGTAATTTCGTCAGGAACTAAGGATCCTTTTTCTATAAATGAATGAACTAATTTTCCTAATTTAGTTTTATTTTTTAGGTTATTACGAAATATGTCTCCTATAGATATATGAGGAATTTTAAAATGTTTAGATAAAATAGAAGATTGCGTACCTTTTCCAGTAGCAGGCGGTCCTATTAATATTATATTCACTTTTTGATACCCTTTTAAAATTTTTTATTTTAAAAATATTTATAGTAATTATTATTTTATTTTAATCGCGTTTCATAATTATTTTATTAATTAACTACATTTTGTTTTTTATTTTTTTATTTTTATTAATTTTAATTTCAAAAAATAAAAAAATAGTATAAATTTTTTTTGTATTTTGTCATTTTTAGATAACTTTCAAAAAAATAATTTAACAATAAGTATTGTTATAATATATATCATTGAATTACCGCTATCACATTGATTAAATAATTTAATTATTATAAATTATCTTGTTTATATTTAATTAAAAATTAAATTATTTTCTTTCTTTTATAAAAATATATTTAAAAAAATATAATAATAAAATAATGATATTTTTTTAATATTTTGTTTATTTGTTTTAGTTATTTTTTAAAATAATTTTAAATTAATTTTTTCTTTTTTAATGTTACCATTATTTTATTTTTCACAACTAAATATTTAAAAATTTAAAATATAAACTTATTTATTTCAATTTATTTTATATTTTTTTAGAATAAACTAAAAATAAATTTTTTATTTCTTTTTGTTTTTTTAATTTATATATTTTTTTAAATATATTTTATATTTATTTTTGTTTTTTATAACTTTTTTATATATATTTTTTAAAATTTTAATATTTTAATTAAATATAATTATTAATCTAAGTTTTTAAATTAATATTTTTTTATTATAAATTAGTTTTGTTAAAAAAATAAACAAAGGCAAC